>JBFHXN010000038.1:0-12035 GCA_041598955.1 Desulfuromonadales bacterium
CGCCGCACGGTCATGATCGCCTCGGGGCGCCCCTCGGCCCGCAGGAGGACTCTCTCCCCCCGCACCTCGACGAAGGCGAGTCGATCGAGTTCCAGCAACCCCTCGTCGGCGGGTCCGATCCCGAGGGTGGTGAGGTGGGCCGAATCCTCCCCCCCCTCTTCGGTGGCAATCCAGAGGGCCTCGAGAATCTCCTCGGCCTTGTGGGAAATCTTCATGGCGTCACTCCTTGTCGGCGCCCTTCTTGAGGCGTTTGAGAAAATCAGGGACGACGGGGTTGGCGTAGCCGCACCAGGGGCAGTGTACCTTTCGGCATCCTCCCGGGCAACTGCCGCAACGCTCCCGGCTCTCGTCGGGCTGATCGGGAATCTCCCTGCCGCAGAACCCGCAGATCATGACAGGATTCCCGTGGCGAGCAGAAAGAGGTTGAGGGCCCAGCCCGTGGCAAAGGCGAGCAGGCTGACGAAGAGGAAAATCCCCAGGGAAACCTTCCATCCCCGCTCCTTTTTCATCATCAGGAACTGGGCGACGCAGGGAACGAAGAGGGTCATGGTGACCGCCGATACGGTGAGCTGCACCGACGAGAGCAGGCCGGCGGTCTGCAGGTCGTAGAGGCCGGCCGCGCCGAAGTCGCGGCGAAAGAAGCCGAAGATGAAGGCGGCCGCGGCCTCGCTCGGAAGCCCCAGGGCGACCATGGCGGGGTCGAGAAGGCGCACCAGGGAATCGAGAACGCCTGTCATCTTCCCCGCCCAGAGCAGCACGGAGGCGAGGATGAAGAGGGGGAAGATCTCCAGGAAGTACCAGTGCATCCGGGTGAGGGTCTTGACCAGCACGTTGCGCCCCTGGGGAAGGCGCAGGGGGGGGAGCTCCATGTAGAACATGGGGCGCTCGCCGGGGACGACCTGGGCGGCGAGAAGGCCGATGACCAGGAAGACGAGCAGAATGCAGAGGGCCCAGACGACCAGCGCCCCGGGAACCCCCGAGAGCAGGCCGAGAATGACCCCGAGCTGGGCGCTGCAGGGGATGGCCAGGGCGAGCAGCACCGTGGCGATGATTCGCTCCCGGGCCGTCTCCAGGGTACGGGTGACCATGGTGGCCATGGTGTCGCAGCCGAAGCCGAGGACCATGGGGATGACGGCCCGGCCGTTGAGGCCGATGCGCTTGAAGATCCGGTCGACCAGAAGGGCCAGCCGGGGGAAGTAGCCCGTATCCTCGATGATGGAGAAGGCGACGAAGAAGGTCCCGACGATGGGGAGCACCAGGGCCACGGCGTAGCGCACGCCGAGGGTGAGGATGCCGTACTCCCCCACCAGCAGCTCGCTCAGCCAGTACCAGGGAAGGTAGCGCTCCCCGGCGGTGACGAACCAGGGGTTGATGATCTCCTCGAAGAGGCTCCCCTCGAGGAAATCGACGATGGTTCCGGCGCCGAAGCCCCCCACGAACTGGTAGAGGCCGAAGTAGAGGACGAGCAGCAGCAGGGGAACGCCAGTCCAGGGATTGACGGTCCAGGCCGAAAGGCGCTCGGCAAAGGGGAGCCCGGCCCGGGGCTGCTCCTTGATCACCCCTTCGAGGAGGCCCCGGCAGACCCGGCGGCGCTCGAGGCTGATCCGCAGGTGGAGGTCGGCCCGGCGCTCGAAGGCGAGGTCCCGCAGCGCCTCCTCGAGAGATTCGAAACCCTCACCTTCCGCAGCCCGAACCCGTTCCAGGACCTCCTCGTCCCGCGCCATCAGCAATAGAGAGAGGGCCCGGCGATCGAGGGAATAGGAGCCGTTGAGCTGGGAAGCGATCCGGAGGATGTCGCGCTCGAGATCGGGGGCGTAGCCGAAGACCGCCCGGCGGGTGAAATCGAAGGCGGCGATGGCGGCCCGGATCTCCGAAAGCCCCCTTTTTCTGGCCATGGTCGCCCCGATGACGGGAATCCCCAGCTTCTCCTGCAGCAGGGGGATGTCGATGCGCATGCCGATGCGCTCGGCCTCGTCCATGATGTTGATGACCAGCATGACCGGCAGTCCCGCCTCGACGAGCTGCAGGGTCATCGGCAGCATCCGCTCGAGGTTGCGGGCATCGACCACGTGAACCACCACCCCCCCTCCGCCGTCGAGGAGGATGCGGCGGGCCACGGCCTCTTCCTCGCTGATGGGAAGCAGGGAGTACATACCGGGCGTATCGAGGACTTCGTAACGGGTCCCGTCGATGTCGGCGAACCCGTGGGAAACCTCGACGGAGGTGCCGGGATAGTTGGAGACGGTGGTGTAGGCGCCAGTCAGGGCGTTGAAGAGCACGCTCTTGCCGACGTTGGGGTTGCCGACCAGGATGATCCGATGGGGTTCGGCTGTTTCCCGGGCTGCTGCGGGGAAGTTCATAAGGTTCCTTGGGCGAAACTTAGATTGACAATCATTTTCAAAGGGGCCCTTCGCCACCCCTTCCCGGCACCCCTGCCTCTACGGGTCGCTCACGAATGACCGGGGGCAAGGCCCCCGAAATCCGAAGTCATACGATGGGGGCGGCGCTGCCGAGGGATGAAGGGAAGAGGGCCGGGGGGCGTTTTCCACCAGCCCCCTATTGGCACTTGCCGCAGAGGCCGTAGAGATCGAGCCGGTGGCTCTTGATTCGAAAGCCATGCTCCTTGGCCACCTTGTCCTGCAGCCGTTCGATCTCGGGGTTCTCGAATTCGAGAATGGCCCCGCAGGCGGTGCAGATCAGGTGGTCGTGATGCTCCTGCCCGCTGACCGATTCGTAGCGGGTCTGGCCGTCGCCGAAGTGCCTCTCCTCGGCGATGCCCGACTCGGCGAAGAGCTTCAGGGTGCGGTAGACGGTGGCGTAGCCGATGCCGGGGTGCCGCTTGCGAAGGCGCAGGTAGAGGTCTTCGGTGGAGAGATGGGAGCTGGACCTGAGAAATTCGTCGAGAATGATCTCCCGCTGCTGGGTCGACTTGAGCCCCTTGCGGGTCATGAACTCCTTGAATGCTTTCTTTCGCTCCACCGCGCGCCCTTTCTGAAATCGAAAATCAATTTACCAGGGCCCGGCGGGGCCTGTCAACCCCCGTCCCCTAGCCGGAGACAGGGATCCAGCGGTAGAGATAGCCGGAAAGAACGGCAAAATAGCCGAAAAAGAGCATCACGCCGACGGCCATCAGCAGCAGGCCGGTAACGATTTCGGTGATCCGGATGTACTTGCGGAAGCGGTTGAAGAAGCTGAGAAAGCCGTGGAAGAGAAGGCCCGCGATGATGAAGGGGATCCCCAGCCCCGCCGAGTAGACGGTAAGGAGCAGGACCCCCTGGGTATAGTTCTGGGAGGTGCCGGCCACCATCATCAGGATGCCGCCGAGAATCGGTCCGATGCAGGGGGTCCACCCCGCCGCGAAGGCGAGGCCGACCAGGAAGGTTCCGAAAAATCCGGCCGGCTTCTGGTGGATCTGGACCCTTTTCTCCCCGAGAAGGATGCCGAAGTGGAAGATCCCGCTCATGTGGAGGCCGAAGAGGAAGATCAGCACCCCGCCGACCCGCTGGAGCCAAACCATCCCCTGCTGGAGATGCTCCTGAAAGGTGGAGGAGGCTACGGCGGCCAGGGCCCCCAGGGAGATGAAGACGGTGGAGAAGCCGAGGACGAAGACCAGGGTGTGAAACAGCACCGTCCAGCGCACCCGGTAACCGGGATGGGCCTCGTTCAGCTGCCCGAAGGAGAGGCCGGTGATGTAGGTGATGTAGGAGGGGATGAGAGGCAGGACGCAGGGGGAGAAAAAGGAGAGGATCCCCGCCGTGAACGCCACCAGATAGGTGATATCGCCGCTGCCTGTCATGGGCTACTCCCCGAGCAGGCCGTTGACCTGCCTCAGAAATTCGACGGAGGCCCAGTTGCGGGCTCCGAGAACATGTTCGACCACCCTCCCCTGCCGGTCGATAAGGAAGGTTTCAGGGAAGCGGTAAACCCCGTAGAGTTTTTGGACCTCTCCCTCGCCGTCGAGCAGGACCGTGAAGCTGTGGGGATTTCTCTTGATGAAGGCCTTCACCACCGACTCGGCGTTCTGCTCCGCGTTGACGGCGAGCATGACGAAATCCTTGCCGGAGAAAACCTCGTTGAGCTGTTCCATGGAGGGCATCTCGGCACGGCAGGGAGGACACCAGGTCGCCCAGAAATTGAGAAAGACGACCTTGCCCCGAAGGGCCGAAAGGGTGATCTTGTTCCCGGAGAGGTCGGTCAGGGTGAAGTCGGGGGCCACCTGGCCAGGTTTGGGCTGGCCGCCGGCCCTGCCCCCCATGGCCTGGGCGGAAGAGAGGGAAACGAAGAGAAGCAGAACAGCCGTTAGCAGCTGCCGTTTGATCATCACGGGAAAAGTCCTTTCATATGGATATGCGAATTTCCATTGGCAGTCGAGTGGGACCTGTTCTAACGCCGGGGGAGGGAAAAGTCAAGGGGCCCTACTCTTCGCCGTCGCGGGCCCAGAGTTCCTCGATTTCATCCATCTCCTCCTCGGAGAAACCGAAGTAGTGGGCCAACTCGTGCATCACCGTCTCGCGCAGCACCCGACCGAGGGATAGGCCGGTTTCCGCCGCATGATTTTCCACGGCACCCTGGTAAATGATTATCACATCGGGAGGGCAATTGCCATACTCGTGGGTCCGCTCCGTGAGGGGCCAGCCGCTGTAGTAGCCGAGCAGATCCCGGGGGTCTTCGAAACCGACCTCGGCCAGTATTTCCTCGTCGGCCCATTCCTCGACCAGAAAGGCGAGGTTCACGACCTTGGCCCGGAAGGCCTCGGGAATGGCGGCCACGGCCCGGGCCACGGCCCTTTCGAACTGAACCCGCCTCAATCCTCGAACCCCTGCCCGCGGGCGACCCGGAAGATGGAGCTGAAGTGGGCCACCTCCCTCCCCTCCTCGTCGATGATCACCGCCTCCCCCCGGATGGTGCGCCCCTCGGGTTCTCTCACGGAAGCCATGGCCGTCACCCTTCCCTCTGTGACGGGGGCGAGAAACCGCGTCGTCAACTCGGTGGTGGCGAAGAGGGTGCCCGCGGGGAGCAGGCTCTTGATGGCCATGGCCACGGCCGTGTCGGCCAGGGTCGTCAGGGCGCCGCCGTGGAGAAGCCCCCCCCCCTGGGCAAGGTGGACGACAAAGGAAAGAGAGAGGATGGCCCGGCCCCCTTCGGCCTTTTCGATGCTGAGGCCGACAAGGTCTTCGAAGGGAGCGGTGTCGATCCATCCCTCCAGTTCGAACTGGGACTCCCCTTTTTTTCGAAGGGCCTCCCCCTCCGCCAGCAGTCTGGCCATGCTCCCCCCTCTCTCAGGGCAGATCGATAGAGTAGCCGCGGTTACCGCGGACGATGAGAAAGTTCACCGGCAACTGACCGAGCAGGAATTCCATCTGACGTCCGTACTCCTCCAAGCTGGCGACGGGCCGACCGCCGACTTCAGCGACCCGGTCCCCCCGGCGCATGCCCACCCGCTCGGCGGAGGAGCCGCCGGCCACCGAGGCCACCGTCACCCCCCCTGCTTCCTCGCGCACGGCGAAACCGAAAACCTTCTCTCCGTACCGGAATCCATAACCCGCCGGGACCTCCGTCAGACGCAGCTGAAGGGTGCGCTCCTCGGTCCCTCTCAGCAGGCCGAGGCGCACCGGGTCGCCCGGGGTGTAGGTCCCGAGCAGTGAGAGAAACTCCCGGGGAGACTCCACCGCCACCCCGTCGAGTTCGAGGATGACGTCGGCGACCTGGAGCCTCGCTTCTCCGGCCGGGGAGTCGGGCTCCACCTCGGTGACCAGAACCCCTCCGGCGCCCCGGGAACGGGCGAAGGCCTTGCCGACCTGCCCCGGGATGATGCCGAGAAAGGCCCGCCGCACGCGCCCGAACTCGATGAGGTCGGCCAGCACCCTCTTGGCCACGCCGATGGGGATGGAAAAACCGATCCCCTGGGCCTGGGTGGCGATGGCGGTGTTGATCCCGATCAGCTCGCCGTTGATGTTGATCAGGGGCCCCCCCGAATTGCCTGGGTTGATCAGGGCGTCGGTCTGGATGAAGACGGCCAGGTTCCCCTCTCCCGTCGGCAGGCGACGGCTGCCGGTGCTGATCACGCCGGTGGTGATCGAATGGCCCAAACCCAGGGGGTTGCCGATGGCGATCACCGTCTCCCCCAGCAGCAGATCGTCGGAGCGCCCCGGGGAGAGATGGGGGAGCGCCCTCTCCCCCTCGACCCGGATCACGGCCAGGTCGACCCGCTCGTCCACCCCCACCAGGGTCGCCTCAACCTCCTTGGACCTCCCGGGAAGAGCGACGTAGACCTTGGAGGCCTTCTCGATGACATGGGCGTTGGTCAGAATGTACCCTCGCGGGTCGATGATCACACCCGAACCGAGGGACTGGGTGCGGTAGACCCGGGAAGGGCCCAGGTCCCGGAAAAACTCATCGAAGAATCTGTCGCCGAAGCCGAAAAAGGGGGACGAGCGTCTATTGACGACCTGCTCGGTTCGGATGTTGACCACCGCCGGACCGGCCTTCTCCACCGCTTCGACAATGGCGGTACGCCTCTCGTGAGCCATCGCCGAGCCGCCCGAAAGCAGCTGGGCCAGGATCAATGCCGCCACAAACCCGACCTCTCTCATCCCCTTCATCACTCCCGACTCCCGGACTCTGGACTAATCCCTTTTGATCCCGTACTTTTCCATGCGATAGATCAGCGTATGCCGCGGAATCCGGAGAAATCCCGCGGCTCGGGTCTGGTTCCAGCCGCAGCGGCGAAGGGCTTCCAAAACCGCCTCCCGCTCGAGGTCGGCGAGGGGATATCCCTCCGGGGGAAGGTTGAGGACTCCCTCCCCTTTTTCGGCCCGGGGTGCGGCGATTTTGGCCGGAAGGTCCCGTTCCCCGAGCTCATTTCCCCGGCGCAGAACGAGCATCCGCTCGACGGTGTTCTCAAGCTCCCTGACATTGCCCGGCCAGGGATAGCTTTGCAGCAGCCTCAAGGCCTCATCGCTCAGGCTGACCCCTTCGCCTCCATGCTTGGCCAGGAAATGCCCGACCAGGGGAGAAATATCATCGGTGCGCTCCCGCAGGGGAGGCAGCTGGACGGGGACCACCGCCAGGCGGTAATAGAGATCCTCCCGGAAACTCCCCTGCTCCAGGGCCTCCTCCAGGTCGCGATTGGTGGCGGCCACCACCCGCACGTCAACCTTGCGGGGAGAGCCCCCCACAGGTTCGATCTCCCGCTCCTGGAGGGCCCTCAGCAGCTTGGGCTGCAGCTCCAGGGGGAGTTCGCCGACCTCGTCGAGGAAGATGGTCCCCCCGTCGGCCTGCTCGAATTTGCCCGGGCGATCCTTGACGGCTCCGGTGAAGGCACCCTTGCGGTGGCCGAAGAGTTCGCTCTCCAGCAGATCGCGGGGGATGGCCGAACAGTTCACCGGGACGAAGGCCCCTCCGCGACGCTCGCTGCCGTGATGAATGGCCCGGGCGATCAGCTCCTTGCCCGTGCCGCTCTCTCCTTCGATGAGCACCGTGGCCTCGCT
Source organism: Desulfuromonadales bacterium (assembly GCA_041598955.1). Classification (GTDB taxonomy): domain Bacteria; phylum Desulfobacterota; class Desulfuromonadia; order Desulfuromonadales; family JBFHXN01; genus JBFHXN01. The sequence goes on from JBFHXN010000038.1 coordinate 7,491, forward strand.
GGCGGCGACCCTCCGGACCACCTCGAAGACCTCCCGCATGGCCTCGGAGACCCCGATGATGCTGGCCGCGTCGGCGCGGCCGGCGAGGGCCTCCCGCAGCCGGACGTTCTCCTGGCGCAGCCCGGCGAAGGAGAGGGCCTTCTCCACCACCAGGCGCAGCTCGTCCCGGCTGAAAGGCTTGGTGAGGTAATCGTAGGCGCCGAGCTTCATCGCCTCCACGGCCTTTTCCACGGACCCGAAGGCGGTGACGACGATGACCAGGGTCTCGGGGTGCGCCGCCTTGACCTCCCGCAGCAGATCGTAGCCGGAGATGCCGGGCATCTGGATGTCGGTGACCACCACCGGCGGCTTCTCCCGGCGAAAGAGAGCCAGGCCCGCCTCCCCCGAGTCGGCGGTCAGTATCCGGTAGCCGGCCTCCTCCAGGGTAAACTCGATGACCCGGCGCAGGGAGGCGTCATCCTCGACGACAAGAATCCGTTCAGCGGCCATCGCCCGGCTCCTCTGCGGCCCTGGGCAGGGCCATGGTGAAGGTGGTTCCAACGCCGAGCTCGCTCGAAACCTCGAGCCTCCCGCCGTTCCCCTGCACGATGCGGTGGGTGATGGCGAGCCCCAGCCCCGTCCCCCCGGGACGGGTGGTGAAGAAGGGGTTGAAGACCCGGTCGAGATGGGCGGAGGCGATCCCCTGGCCGGTGTCGGTGAAGCGGACCAGCACCTCCCCGCCGGTCGACTCCAGGGCCATGGTCAGTCGCCCCCCTTGAGGCATCGCCTGGATGGCGTTGAGGACCAGGTTGAGAAAGGCCTGCTTGAGCTGCTCCCGGTCAGCGGCGACCGCTCCCCCCTCCCCTTCGACGGCGGTGACGACGCCGGCCTTGGCGGCCTGCTGGGCCGTGAGAAGAATCACCTCCTCGAGGGCTTCCCGGATGGGGAATCGGCCCCGCTCCACCGGGGCCGGACGGGCAAAGGCAAGAAAATCCTGAACCACCCGGTTGAGGCGATCTGCCTCCTTGATCAGGATCTGAGCGAACTCATAGCGGCGATCCGTGGGGTCGAAGGCATCCTTGAGGATCTCCGCCGTCCCCCGGATCGACCCGAGGGGGTTGCGGATCTCGTGGGCCATTCCCGCCGAGAGCTCTCCCAGGGCGGTGAGCCGGTCGGCCCGGCGCAACTGCTCCTCGATTTCGAGGATCAGGTCGGCCTGCTCCCGGAGCTTGCCGTAGCTCTCCTCGAGCCTCTCGGCAGCCTTCTGGTGACGGATCCGCAGGGTCTTCTCCCGCTCGGTGAGAAAACCCGTGACGAAACCGATGACGTTGTAGAGCAGGATCTCAAGATACTGCTCGGGGTTGCTGGTGGGATGGTGCCCCCACTGGAAAAGGACGTGGGGGGCATAGAGAATGGAGATGGCGATGGCGGTGACCACCCCCCCCCGCAGGGAGAACCAGAGCCCTCCGAGGACGATGGGCAGGTAGTAGAGGCGGCGGTAGATGTCGTGAAACTGCGCCTTCTGAATGGTGGTGAGATAGTGCAGCGAGGTGATCGCCAGCACCAGTACCACCAGGAAGATCAAACGATAGAGCCCGTTCTTGCGCATAGGGGAAGTTGTAAACCAACCCCTCGGCCCATGCAAGCCTTTTCCCCCATCGCAGGGCCCTCCGAGAGAGTGGGAAAAGGTTGGACAGGGGCGTCGCCGATCGGCTATCCTTGGGCCTTCCGGGAGCCTGCCATGCATCTGTTCTGGGACATTCTCACCATCGTCCTGCCGGTCTTCGCCGTCATCGCCCTGGGCTACGCCCTGCGGCGGCTGGAACTGATCGACGCCCCCTTTCTCTTCCAGACCAACCGCCTGGTCTACTACGTCTGCCTCCCCCTTCTGCTCTTCTACAAGATCGGCACCGCCGATTTCTTCGCCAACTTCAACGCCACCCTTGTGCTCGGCTCGGCCCTGGTCATCGCCCTGGGTTTCGCCGTCTCCTACGGTTACGCCGCCCTTCGCCGCTACCCCCCCGAGGCCCGGGGGACTTTCAGCCAGGGGGCCTTTCGGGGAAACCTCGCCTACATGGGACTCGCCATCGTCTTCAATGCCTACGGCGAGGCGGGTCTCACCCGGGCCGGAATCCTCATGGGCTTTCTGGTCCCGGTGCTCAACTTCTTCGCCATCCTCGCGCTGCTCTTGCCCCACCGGGGGGGGGAGACGGAACATGGCTGGCGCTTCTGGGTGCGTCAGGTCGCCTTCAATCCCCTTATCGTCGCCTCTTTTGCCGGCATCGCCTGGAGTTTTCTCGCCCTGCCGATTCCCCTGATCTTCGACCGCAGCCTCCAGATCGCCACCGGCATGACCCTTCCCCTCGCCCTGATCGCCATCGGCGGCTCCTTCTCCCTGGAAAAACTCAAGGGGGACCTGGTGCGCGCCGCCTTCGCCACCGGAATCAAGATCCTCTGGCTCCCCCTGCTGGCCGCCCTGCTGCTCCGCTCTCTCGGGGTCGGCGGGATCGACCTGGCCATCGGGGTTCTCTTCGCCGGGACCCCCGCGGCCACGGCCACCTACATCATGGCCCACCAGATGCGGGGGGACGCCGAGCTGGCCGGCTCCATCGTCATGATGTCGACCCTGCTGTCGGCCCTCACCTACACAGTGGCCCTCTACGCCCTGAAGGCCCTCGGGCTTTGACCCCCCGGATCTCCGTGCTCATGGCGGTGCGCAACGAGGAGCGTCACCTCCCTGCGGCCCTCGCCTCCCTTTCGCGCCAAAGCTTTGAGGACTGGGAACTGGTCGCCGTGGACGACGGCTCCACCGACGCCACCCCGCGGATCCTCGCCGAGGCGGCCCACGGCGACTGCCGGATCCATGTTCTCACCGGTCCGGCCGAAGGCTTGATCCCCGCCCTCAACAGGGGGCTGACCGTTTGCCGCGCGCCCCTGGTCGCCCGCCTCGACGGCGACGACATCTGCCATCCCAGGCGATTGGCCCTTCAGGTCGCCGCCCTTGAAAAAACCCCCTCGCTCACCCTCGTCGCCTCGGCCGTGCGCCACTTCCCCCGCCCCTTGATCCAGGAAGGGATGCTCGCCTACGAAACCTGGCAGAACAGCCTGTTGTCGGAAGCGGATATCCTGCGGGACCTCTTTGTCGAATCCCCCTTCGCCCATCCCAGCGTCGCCTTTCGCCGGGAAGCGATTTTGGAGGCCGGCGGCTACCGGGACATGGGATGGGCGGAGGATTACGATCTCTGGCTGCGCCTTCATCGGCGCGGGGCGCGCTTCGCCAGACTCCCCCAGGTGCTTCTCTACTGGAGAGATCGCCCCGAGCGGCTCACCCGCACCGCTCCCCACTGCACCGCCGAGGCCTTTCGGGCCTGCAAGCTGCACCATCTGCGTCTGGGTTTTTTGGAAGGATGCGACGGGGTGACCCTCTGGGGGGCCGGTGTGGAAGGGAAAGCCTGGCGCAAAGCGCTGCTGAGCGGCCGCATTCAGGTCACACGCTGGGTGGAAGTCGACCCCCGGAAGATCGGGCAGACCATCCACGGCGCCGCGGTGGTTCCTCCTTCGGCCCTTCAGCCGGGCGAAGGGAAGATCCTGGTGACGGTCGGCGCGAAGGGGGCCCGGTCACAGGTTCGCGAATGGGCGGCAGAGGTCGGGCTTGTGGAGGGAGTCGATTTTCTCTGCGTGACCTGAAGAGGTGATCGGAAAGGGCTGTAGAGGATGGATGGACCTGGAGAGCCTCCCTTTAAGGTCCCTCACCAGAGAGGAACCTGTCCCTTCGCTCGAGTTGGACCAGATCCTCCTTCTCCTTGCGGATGGCGTCGCTGGCGAAGGTCCAGATATGGTAATGCTCCAGACCGAGAATGGTCAGGCCTGCTGCGAACACGGCCCAGAAACTCTCCTCCAGGGAGTTTCCGTAGTAATAGAAAAGGTAGAAGGCGCTCAGGTACCCCAGGTGGGACCAGCCGCGGTAGGTCCCCGAGCCCCCCATCATCCTGGAGAGGATAAGGACCAGGGCGCTGAATGCGTAGACGGCCAGGGCGAGGCTGATCAGATTCACAGGCGGAGAAGGTCCGAGCACCTGACGCAATCCGGCCGGCACGGGGGGCATGTAGCGCATGCCGGCCACGACCCCGGTGCTGACAAGGAGAAAGAGCCCCAGGCCCCACAGCCCGCGGCGCGACAGCACGAAAAGTTTCCGGATTCTCAACCGGCAGGCTCCCCGGCGGTCGACAGGCACCTCTGCGGCCTGCGGCGCCCCTTGCATCTTTTTTTTCTTTTTCCCCATCCCGCCCCGCTCCCCGGTCACCCTGTCCCGTCCCCCTTTTCCTTCTCCTCCACTGGAACCTTGTCTTCATCCCGGGAGTGCCGATGGAGTCGCTCGGCTATTTGATGGAAAAAACGCCCCAGCCGCTCCACCTCGTCGGCACCCCTGGGCGGCTCTCTCTCTGCGCGACCCTCGGCGACCCCTTCAGCATAGGTCAAAAGCTCACGAATGGGGAGAAAGACGCTACGGCGAAGAAGAGCCATGACCCCTCCCACCGTCAGGATCATCACCATCAGGCAAAAGGA
>JBFHXN010000039.1:0-11957 GCA_041598955.1 Desulfuromonadales bacterium
GACCCGTGCGGGTTCAGGGGGAGGGGGCCGCGGCCGAGATCGCCGCGGCGATCGCCGATCTCAACCGCCAGGGGGAGGCCGACGTGCTGATCGTCGGACGCGGCGGCGGCAGCCTCGAGGACCTCTGGGCCTTCAACGAGGAGGCCGTGGCGCGGGCCATCCACTCCTCCAGGATTCCGGTCATTTCAGCCGTCGGCCATGAAGTCGACGTGACCATCGCCGATTTCGTCGCCGACCTGAGGGCCCCCACCCCGAGCGCCGCTGCCGAGATGGTCGTCAAGAGCCGCCTGGAGCTGGAGAGCCACCTCGATCACCTCGTCCTTCGCCTCACGGGACATCTGAGGGGGCGGGTGACCCTGCTCGCCGAAAAGGTGACGGGGCTCCGCGGTCGCCTCCGTTCCCCGCGGCAGATGCTGGCTTGGAACCGGGAGCGCCGGGAGAAGCTCGAACAGCGCCTGCTGTCCGCCATGGGACGGAATCTGGCGGAGCGGGAGGGGAGTCTGGGAGCCGTCTCCGGACGCCTTCACGCTCTCTCCCCCCTGCGCACCCTGGCCCGGGGATACAGCATCGTTTTCGATCCCCGGAGCGGACTGGCGGTCCGGGATGCGGGCCGCCTCTCCCCGGGCGACCAGCTGGAAATCCGCTTTGCCCGGGGGAAGGCCTCCGTGCGGGTGGAGGAGGCGACGAAATGAGATATCTGGCACTCCTGATCCTTTTCTGGCTTCCCGCGGCGGCCGCACCGGCAGGGGGGGTAAGCCTGACCCCCCAGGCCATCGACAACGGTGGTGTGGCGCTGCTGCGTTGGGAGGGGGAAACCCCCTCGGTGGCCCTGGCCCGATTGCATGACCGGGTCTTTTTCCTGGCTCCCCGGCCCGGTGGTGCCGAGGCCCTGGTGGGGGCCGATGTGGAGCTTCCCCCGGGAGACTATCCCCTGGTGGTGGGGATCGTCGATCATCGGGGGAACGCCACCACGCATCATCTGCAGCTCACCGTTCGCCACCGCCAGCGCCCCGCCGAGAGGCTGACCCTCCCCGAAGAGATGGTCACCCCCCGCGAGCCGGCCACCCTCGAGAGGATCGAAGCTGAAAACAGGCTTCTGCGCGAGATCTACGCCCGGGAGACCCCCCGGCTCTGGGAGGGCTTTTTGCGTCCCGTCTCCGATCCCGTCGGGAGCATTTTCGGCCTGCGCCGCATCCTGAACGGAAAGCCCCGCTCCCCCCACAGCGGGGTCGACTTCCGCAGCCCTTCGGGGCGGCCCGTTCTCGCCGCCGCCCGTGGGGAAGTCGTCTATGCCGGGGATCTCTACTACACCGGGCTCACGGTGCTTCTCGACCACGGGGGAGGCCTATTCACCCTCTATGCCCATCTGGAAACCCTGCTCTGCCGGACCGGGGAGGTTCTGGAACCGGGGACCCCCCTCGGCCGGGTCGGCAGCACCGGACGTTCCACGGGCCCCCATCTCCACTGGGGGGCGAAGCTCCACGGCGACCGGGTCGATCCCCTGGCTCTGCTGGCTCTGGCGCCGGGCCAAGGGCCTTGACGGGGCCAACCCGGGGTGCCATAATTCAATCCCTTTTCAACCCGGGAGACCCTCTGCCATGGCGAAACAGCAGTCCTTCGAAGAAAACCTCCGGGCCCTCGAGCAGTCGGTGGAGCGTCTCGAGAGCGGGGAGCTCTCCCTGGAGGAGTCGTTGAAGCTCTTCGAGGAAGGGGTGAAGCGGGCCGGACTCTGCCAGAAGATGCTCCAGGCCGTGGAGCAGCGCGTCGAGCTGCTGCTCAAGGACCGCGAGGGACGGCTGGTGCGCGAGGATTTTGACAAGGATTAGCCCCGGGAGAGCCACTTGGACGTCAAGAACTACCTATCGCAGCGGCTGACCCTGATCGACGGGGCCCTTGAGCGTCACCTCCCCCCCGAGGACGTTCTGCCCGCCACCCTGCATCGGGCCATGCGCTATTCGATCTTCGCCGGGGGGAAGCGCATCCGACCCGTCCTGATGATGGCGGCCTGCGAAGCCGTCGGGGGAGAGCCGGAGCGGGTCCTGCCCGCCGCCTGCGCCATGGAGATGATTCACACCTATTCCCTGATTCATGACGACCTGCCCGCCATGGACGACGACGACTTCCGCCGGGGGCGCCCCACCAACCACAAGGTCTTCGGCGAGGCCACGGCCATCCTGGCCGGGGACGCTCTGCTGACCGAGGCCTTCGTCCTGCTGTCGGGCTCCGAGGCGTCCCGCGAGGTGCCGGCCGCAATCCTCTGCCGGGTCATACAATTGATCTCCCGAGCCGCCGGATCCCAGGGGATGGTCGGCGGGCAGGTGGTCGATATGGAGTCCGAGGGGAAAGCCATCGATTTTCCCACCCTGGAGTATATCCACACTCGTAAGACAGGAGCCCTGATGCTGGCTTCCATCCAGGCGGGCGCCCTTATCGGGGGTGCCGACGAGGAGGCCTACGGGGCCCTGACCCGCTACGGGGAGTACGCCGGTCTGGCCTTCCAGGTGGCCGACGACATTCTCGATATCACCGGCGACCAGGCCGAACTCGGCAAGGACGTGGGGAGTGACCAGGCCCGGGGGAAGGCGACCTATCCCGCCCTGCTCGGACTCTCCGAGGCCCGGGCCCGGGCCGCCGAGCTGAAGGATCTGGCCGTATCGGCCCTCTCGCCCCTGGGAGAGCGGGCCGAGCCTCTGCGGGAGATCGCCCGCTTTATCGTCGAACGCAGCCGTTGACCGGAAGGGCCGCAAGACCCATGAGCGCCATTCTCGACCAGATCGGTTCCACAGCAGACCTCAAGCGCCTCTCCCTGATGGAGTTGCGGGAGCTGGCCGGTGAGCTTCGCGAGGAGATCATCGACACGGTCTCCAGGACCGGCGGTCATCTCGCCAGTTCCCTCGGAGTCGTGGAGTTGACCATCGCCCTGCACAGGGTGTTCAACACCCCCGACGACCAGATCGTCTGGGATGTGGGGCACCAGGCCTACGCCCACAAGCTCCTCACCGGGCGCCGGGGCCGCTTCTCCACCCTGCGCCAGCTCGACGGGCTGAGCGGTTTTCCCAAGCGCGAGGAGAGCCCCTTCGACGCCTTCGACGTGGGGCACTCCAGCACCTCCATCTCCGCGGCTCTCGGAATGGCCGCCGCCCGTGATGCCACCGGGGGGAAGGAAAAGGTGGTGGCCGTCATCGGGGATGGCTCCCTCACCGCAGGCCTGGCCTTCGAAGGGCTCAACCAGGCGGGGCATCTCAAGAAGGATCTCATCGTCATTCTCAACGACAACGAGATGTCGATTTCACCCAACGTCGGCGCCATCTCCTCCTTTCTCAGCCGCAAGCTCTCCTCCGACCTGTTCGTCCGTTTCAAGAAGGAGACGGAGAACTTCCTGGGGCATCTCCCCGGCTTCGGCAAGGAGTTGATCGGGCTGGCCCGACGGGCCGAGGAGTCGATCAAGGGGTTTCTCACCCCGGGGATGCTCTTCGAGGCCTTCGGCTTCGATTATTTTGGCCCCATCGACGGCAACCGTCTGGAGGACCTGGTCGAGACCCTGGGGAACGTCTCCCGCCTCAAGGGACCGGTCCTGGTCCATGTCCTGACCCGCAAGGGGATGGGATATCCCCCGGCCGAAGAACACCCGGCCACCTTCCACGGCGTAGGCCCCTTCGACCGGGAATCGGGGGAGGTGGCCGAGGCCAAGGGGGGAGCGCAGAGCTACACGGGGGTTTTCGGGCAGACTCTCCTCGATCTGGCCGGGGCCGATGACCGGGTGGTCGCCATCACCGCCGCCATGAAGGAGGGGACGGGTCTGGGGCCCTTCGCCGAACGCTTCCCCGAGCGCTTCTTCGACGTGGGCATCGCCGAGCAGCACGCGGTGACCTTCGCCGCCGGAATGGCCTGCCGCGGACTGCGGCCGGTGGTGGCCCTCTATTCCACCTTTTTGCAGAGGGCTTACGACAACGTGCTCCACGATGTCTGCCTGCAGAACCTCCCCGTGGTCTTCGCCCTCGACCGCGGCGGCCTGGTCGGGGCCGATGGGCCCACCCACCACGGGGTCTTCGATCTCTCCTACCTGCGCCACATCCCCAACCTCGTCTTCATGGCCCCCCGAAACGAAATTGAACTCCAGCGGGCCCTGGCCACGGCGCTGCAGTCCCCTGGTCCCTTTGCCTTTCGCTACCCGAGGGGGAAGGGGGAGGGGCTGGAACTTCTCCCCCACCCCGAGCCCCTGACCATCGGTCGCGGGGAAAAGCTGCGGGAGGGCGCCGACGGGACGGTCTTCGCCTTGGGAGCCACCGTCGGCCCGGCCCTGGCGGCCGCCGAGACCCTGGCCGCCGAGGGGATCGACCTTGCCGTTATCGATGCCCGCTTCCTCAAGCCCCTCGACGGGGAGCTGCTGAGTGCCGAGGCTCGTCGCACCGGGGCGGTGGTGACCGTTGAGGAGAATGTCCTGCAGGGGGGCTTCGGCAGCGCCGTTCTGGAATTCTTTGAGGAGGCCGGACTCTCCCCCCGGGTGCTGCGGCTGGGCCTGCCCGACCGCTTCGTCGAGCAGGGAAGCCAGGCGGAGCTTTGGGCCCGCTACGGGCTGGACGCCTCCGGGATCGCTGGAAGCCTGCGTGAATTCTTCCGCCATCCGGCGCGAGCGGCTTCCGGACGGCCCTGACGGGTCGGGGCGCCGGAGATGCCGAAGCCACCACAAAAGGCCGCCCGGCAAACTGGAGCGGCCTTTTGCTATGGGGAATTTCCTGCCTTTGGGATTACTGGCGGCGCTTAAGCTGGTGGATGACCCCTGCCTTTTCCAGGGCCAGGGCTCCGTGATGGGAGAGCTGGACCAGGAAGTCGAGATCCCCCTCGGTGAAGCTCTCTCTCTGCCAGTGGCTCGAAAGGACGATGATGCCGGCGACCCGTTCCCTGAGCAGAAGGGGAACGGCCAGAAGGCCCGGGTTGCCGAGGAGCCCCTGGCGCTCCGCCTCGGAGGTCATGGCGAGGAGTTTTTCCGGAAAGGCCCCTGGGACGAGGATCGGTTTGGCCCGCCGGGCCACCTCGGTGGTGAAACCCTGGGGCAGGCTGCTCGAGCACTGGCGGATCAGGGCGGCGGGGATCCCCTTGCTGACCTTGATGCCGAGGGCCCCCGAGGGGCGGTCGAAGAGGGCGATATACCCCCTTTGGGCCTGGACGACCCCCATGGCCGAGTTGAGCAGGCCGAGAAGCAGCTCCTCGATGTCGGCGGCGGCCAGGAGGCGCTCCACCGATTCGTTGAGGGCCTTCATCATCTTCAGGGAGTGCAAAAGCGCCCGGTTCTTCTCTTCGAGTTCCCGCACCAGGCCGCTGTTCTGACGGCTCAGCTTGAGATGGCTGAAGTGGCGGTCGAGGGCGTTGTAGAGGATCTCCCCCGTATCGATGGGGCGGACGATGAAGTCGTAGGCCCCGTGGCGCAGCGCCTGGAGCAGGTTGTAGGAGGAGGCGTTGTGGGTGATGAGGATGACCGCCAGGTCGGGGAAGCGCTCCCGGGCCTTTTTGAGCAGAAAGAGGCCGCTTTTGGTGGGGAGCTCCGTCTCGGTCAGGACCAGGGAAAGCTCCTCCCGGGAGAGCGTCTGCAGGGCCTCCTCGCAGGAGGCGGCCTCGAGAACCTCGATCTCCCGCTCCAGGAGCAGGCGCTTGAGACTCTCCCTCCTCTGGGGGGAATGGTCGACGATGAGCACCCGCTCCTTGGTCATCCGCTGGATCTCCTGAGGCCCGACGGTGGGCCGGCCCTCGGCAAGGGCAAGGCGGCGAGCCCCTGCCGGGCAAGGCCTGTCAGGTACTGTAGGAACAATTCATCCCCGGGTCAAGGGCAAACTGCCCCGAAACAGAGGCCTTGAAGGGCCTTGTGAGGACGGTAGACTGTTGAGCATGGAAACGATTCCCGGAGACAAACCCGCTCCCTCCTCCCGCTCCAGCCGCCTGGCCGCCGGGCTGATCCGCCTGGCCGAGCGGTTGCTCTTTCTGTGCGTCTGCGCCTGGCTCGCCCTCCCCCTGCTGATCGGGTCCGGGTGGGTTCGGGGGGAGTTGGCGGGCTACCTTGCCGAGCATTTCGGCCGGCAGGTGGCCGTGGGGCAGATCCACCCCCACTGGTTCAATCCCCTGCACTGGTACGTGGCCGACATCGAGATCCGGGACGAGGAGGGCAAAGGGGTCTGGGTCCGGGCCCCCTGGGCCGAGGTGTCTGTGGCCCTCGGCCCCCTGCTCGCAAGGGATGTGCGCATCGAGCGCGTGGTGCTGGCGGGGGCGCACATGGAGCTGCGCACGGGGCCAAAGGGGATTGAGTGGCCCGGCTGGAAACTGGAAGAGCCCGCCGGGGAGGCGGAGGATCTCCGGGAGCAGCAGGGGGCCCCCTGGGGGTGGTCGCTTCCATCCGTGCGGCTGGTAAGAGGCACGGTCCATTGGAACGATCTGCGCCACGGACGGCTGGCGACCCTCGAGAAGATCAATGCCGAGGTGGCCATCGGTCCCGAGGGGCTTCACCTGACCTACCTGGAGGGGGATTCGGGGGAGAGCAGCCTCCGGGTCCGTGGCTCCGTCGACTGGAGCGGAAGGGCTCCCCTCTCCTTCGAAGGGGAGCTGACGGCACTGCTCCATCCCGGTGTCCTGCTCGGACGCCCCGAACTCTCCGGGAGCATTCCCCTGGTTGCGGGAATCAACGGCCGGGCCCGGGATTTTCAGCTCCATGGCCGCCTCGACCTGGCTGCCCTCACCCTCAGGAAAGAAGGGCTGGAGTTGGCCGGAGGGGCGGGGGACGAGACCTTTTTCCGATGCCGCCTGCGGGACGGGACGCATCTCGGACTGGAGGAGTTTGCCCTCCGATTCGGTCCCCTGGGTCTTTACGGTCAAGGGGAGTGGCGCCCCGCCGCAGAGAAGAGGACCAGGGTTCTGGAGCTCGCCTGGGACGGGAATTTCGACCTCGAGGACCTTCAGCGGCAGGCCCCGGGACTCTTTCCCCAGGGGTGGCGGTTGATGGGAGGCCTTTCGGCGGCGGGGAGCCTGCGCACCCAAAAGGGGAGGACCGAGGTGCTCCTGAGCGCCGATGCCGAAACCCTGGGGATCGAGTCCCCTTACCTCCTCAAGGCCCCAGGCAGGGGGAGCGGACGCCTCGAACTGGCCGGTGAGCTCAGCGAGGATCGCCTCGACCTGAAGCGCCTCGATTTTTCCTCGGCCCTTCTTCAGAGCTCGGCCAGCGGCAGCCTGGACGATCTTTTCACCTCCCGTTTCTCCTACCAGGTCCGGGGGGAGAGCGTGGTCGATCTTGCCCGCCTCAAGGGGGTTCTCCCCCCTCGGATCCGCAGGGATCTCTCCGCCGCCGGGGACGTTCCCTTTCTGTGGAGCCTTTCGGGGACGGGCTGGCGCCCCAGGATGGCCCTGCGGGCCGATCTGGGCGAGCTCTCCCTGGCCTCTGCGGGGTGGCAGGTGTCGCCGACGGCCCAGTCCCGGACCCTGGACGGGGAGCTCTCCCTTCTGGAGGGGGGGAAAATCGAGATCGGCCGGTTGGTGGGACGCTGGGGGACGGCCGAAGCCCGGGTGGAAGGGCTCTACGACCTGTCGAGACAAAGGGGTTGGCTGCTGGCCTCCGGCAGTTTCCATCCCCAGAGTCTGAGGAATATTTTCCGGGAGCCTCTGCTGCCGGGCCTCGAGGTCGGCGAAACGGCCCAGTTCCGGGTCGAGCTCTCCGGGGACCAGCAGAGGCTTGGATATTTCGGCCGCGTCGACCTCTCCCGAACCCGCATGCGCGGGCCCTGGGTCATCGACAAGCCGGCCGGCGCCCCGGCCCATCTCGAACTGGAAGGGGAGGTCCTGGAGGGGGAGCGGGTCCTGCTGACCCGGGGGCAGGCGGTTCTGGAGAACCTGCGTCTTCTGGTGAGCGGCGAATTTCCCCTGGGGGGGAGCGGCCCCTTCACCCTGGAGGCCGAGGTCCCCCGCTTCAATCTGGTCAACCTGCGCAGCGTCAAAGGGCCGGGGAGCGAGGGGCGGGCCACGGGGACCCTGGGTGCCCGGATCAGCCTCCAGGGGCCCCTGGAGCGACCCTCGGCCTGGAAGGCCCAGGGGGAACTGAAGGGGAGCGGCATCAGCCTGGGGCTCCATCGCCTCGACGTTCCCCTGCGGGATCTCGACCTCGACGCCACCTTCACCCTGGACGAGGTCCAGGTCAGCAAGGCCTCCTTCACCCTGGGGGAGACCGTCTTCGAGGGGCAGGGGGGGGTTCGTGACTTCGCCGCCCCGGCCGTCTGGGGTCGGCTGCGGGCCACCACCGTCGATCTCGACCGGCTGAAGGTCCTGCTGGCCGCCAATGAGAAGGAGCAATCCCTCAAGGACGAGGGGGAAAGGGGACTCACCGCCTTTCGGTGGTTTCCCCTGAGCGCCGATCTCACCGTCGATCGTCTTTTGTATCACGGTCAGACCATCGAGGGGCTGCGCTGCCAGGTGCGCACCGTCGGTGATGAGTGGATCGCTCCCCTGGAGTTCAGCATGGGCACCGGACGGATTCGCAGCACCGTGAGGCTCGCCAGGCCCCAGGGGGAAATCCTCCCCTTCGGGCTGGCCTTCGACATCCAAGGGATGCGGGTGGAGAAGTTTCAGCGGCTGCTGACGGGGGCGGAGGGGAATCTCAAGGGGGCTCTCACCCTCACCGGAGAGCTCGAGGGGCGCTACCCCCTGGCCTCCGCGGGCTGGGGGGCCCAGTCTCTGACGGGGAAGCTCCATGTTGAGATGCATGACGGAGAGGTCCGGGGGGTCGCCCTGTTGCGCAATATCGCCCTGCTCATGCGCTTTCCCGTGGGACCGTCCTTCATCCCCCTGCTCCAGCAGTTCATGCTCGCCAACCAGGTGCTGGAGGTGGTTCGCAGCCAGGGGCGGGCCCTCAATATCACCGTCTTCCCCTATCGAACCCTGAGCGGAAATTTCCAGTTCGGGGAGGGGAGGATGACCACCATCGACACCCTCTTCGATTCCGACGTCATGTTTCTGGCCGCCGCCGGGTCCGTCGGCCTGGCCGACGGCGCCCTCGAGCTCGATGTGGCGAGCCACCCCTTCTCCTCCGTCAGCACCCTGGTCGGCAAGATCCCCTGGGCCGGCGCGCGCCTCAAGCAAGGGGTCGAGGTGGTGAGCGTCTACCACTTCAACGTGCGCGGAGTCGTCGGGGATCCCAAGGTGACCCCCGCCAGCTACGACGCCCTCAAGGAGCAGACCCGAAAGGCCTTCGAGAGGCTCTTCAGGCAGGACGCCGTTCCCGCGGCGCCGGCTCCTCCGGAGGAGGAAGGGGGGAGCTAGCAGCAGGCGTTTTTCGGCAACCTGTCAGTCGAGCTCGGGGCGGTCCCGGCGGGAGCGCTTGGCGTAGTAGGAAAAGAGGGCCAAAATCGAGCCCGCGCCGAGGAGCAGGCCGCCGGCCAGGGCCATGGAGGCTCCCGGGTCGAGGTTGACGGAGAGAAGGCTGTAGGTTCGCCCGACCGGCTCCAGGGGGCGCAGCTGAAGCCCGGCGGAACTCAGGCGGGGCGGAAGCCCCTGGCGCAGAAGATACCACCCCCGCCAGGTCTCCTTGTCCGTTGTCAGTTCCAGGGCAAAGGCAGGGTTTCGCAGGTCGGGCCCCCCGGGCACCACCCTGCCGTCGGGGCGCACCACCACATCGGGATGGAAGGCGAGAACCCTCAGCCGTCCGCCCCCCTCCAGAGTGAGCTCGCTCCCCGGCCCCAGGTCGATCTCTTTTGCCCCCCCCGCCAGAAACCGGAATCCGGTCGCCTCCTCGCCGAAGGAGGCGGCGAGGACCGACACCCCCTTCCAGGTCAGGGGGTGGTTGATGCGCACCGTCTCCCGCCGCAGTTCCCTCTCCCCCTGCAGCAGCACCAGGCGATTGATCATGTCGAGGGGTCTTCCCCCCGCCCCCACCCGGGGCTCGAACCCCTCCAGGCGCAGGTAGTGCCCCGGCATCCCCGGAAGCGCCACCGTCTCGCCGGCTCTCACCTTGATCTCCTCCCCGCGAAATCCCGACACGCTCCCCCAGGCGTAGGCCGCAAGCACCAGGACGAAGCCCAGGTGGATGAGGTATTCGCCGGTCTTGCGCCAGCGCTGCCGCAGGTGAGCCAGCCAGTCGAGAAAACAGCAGAGGGCGTTGACGCCGAGTCCCAGGATCAGGACCGCCGCCAGGTAGACCCACCAGGTCTCCCCCAGCCGCATCGCGGCGGGCCCCGAGAACCACTCCCCCAGGAGCTGCCGGTCCATGGCGCCGAAGAGTCCGGGGCGCCCGGGCATCAGCAACGAGCCGCCCATGATGACGGCCGTCGCTGCCGAGGCGAGAACCACAGCCAGCTTCAGCGAGCAGAGGGTATTCCAGATCCGCAATGGCATGACATCACTCCAGGGGATGGTTGCTCTCGAGCAGCAGCCCGATGCCGAGGTAGGTGAAGAGGACGACTCCGAAGCCGGCGATGGAAAGGAGGGCGTAGCCGGTCCCCTGCCAGCGGCGGATGAACTTGGCGTGGCACATGCCGGCATAGAAAAGCCAGACCAGGAAGGACCAGACCCCCTTGATGTTCCATGAGAAATAGTACCCCCAGGCCACGTAGGCCCAGAGGCTTCCGCTGACCATGCAGAGGGTGAAGAGGGAGAATCCGAGCAGGATCGCCTCCTCGTTGAGGCGGCGGATATCGGCGAGGTCTGGGAGCCGCGGGGAGGCCCGGCGGCGCTGGACCAGGTAGAGCACTCCCAGGGCAAAGGCCATGGTGAAGAGGGCATAGCCCAAAAAAGAGAAGACGATATGGAGGGTGAACAGGGGGGTGTCGAGGGCCGGAATCAGGGAGGGGAGAGCCGGGTCGAGGGGAAGGGCGGCCCCGAGCAGAAGAAGGAGCAGCGGCAGGGTGAAGGGGGCCGCCGCCGGAAGCCGGTAGCGCAGGTCGAAGTAGAGATGGACCGCGGCCAGGGACCAGCTGAAGAAGAACAGGGTGCCGAAGAGGTTGGTGACGGGCAGGAAGCCGGCCAGCCCCCAGCGCCACCCGAGGAGCAGGGTCTGCAGGGCGAAGCCGAGGAGGAGCATGCCGAGGGCCGTCCGGCGAAGACGAAGGTTCGGCAGGAGGAGTTCCCCCAGGTGAAGCAGGGCCGAGAGCAGGTAGAGGGAGAAGCAGCTGCGGATGAGAAAGGGATCGGAGGGGTGCATGGGCCTCCTGGCCACCGGCCTGGGTCGGCAGGGGTGCTGGGGGTATGAGGGGCAGAGGCTGGAGAGTCTACCACGGGGCCCGGTGGGAAGAAAAGAGCCCGGAGGATTGTCAACCCGGCTGCCGCTCCGCGTTGACAATCCCCCCTTTTGCATGCTAGTTTCTGGCCCCTATGAGCGCCGAACTCTTCAGCATCCGCATGCACTCCTCCCTCGCCGGCAGCCATCTCTCGGGCGCCGAACGCCTTGGGGACCGAAGGGCCCTGTCGGCCCTGGCGGCGTCCCTGGTCGAGCGGGCCCTGGCGCACGAAAGGGGGGAGGCCGACCAGATCCGGGTGACCGTCGAGCGACTCGACCCGGGGGCGCTCCTCACCGGATGCCTTCCGGGCCTCATGACCCTTCGGGTTCCCGATCATCGTCAGGGGCGCCAGGCCGCCGCAGAACTGCTCCGGGGGGCGGGGGTGGCCCGGGAGGCCATATCGGCGGCTCTTTCCTGGCTGGTCGAAGGGCCCTCCCCCGAGGGGGGAAACATGCGCGGAGCGATGCTCATCAATGCCGTGAGCGGCGAGCGCCTGGAACCCGATCGCCGGCGGGGGGTGAGAGTCAGCCGCATGGACCTGGCACCCTCCCTCGCCGAGGAGCTGGGGAGGGCCCTCGCTTCCTTTGACCTCGACAACGCCCACGTGCGGGAGGCCCTGGTGCTGGCCGGAAAGGTTCTGGCCGCTCCCGGGGTGGTGGCGGAGCTCTGCTGGTCCGACGACCCTTCCTACACGGCCGGGTATGTCGCTTCGTC
>JBFHXN010000040.1:0-11848 GCA_041598955.1 Desulfuromonadales bacterium
GGTCCCGCGAGAGGCGGCGAAAGTGACGGTTCCTGTCCCTGCGCCGGCGGGCCAATTGACAGTAAGGGTGATCCCTCCTGCGCCAACATTGACCTCCGGAACGATTCCAAGAGGGGGGTTGACCCATGTGAAGGACTCATTCAATACAGAGAGATTGAAACTGGCAGGAGTGGCTCCCACCGCCTGAACGGTCAGGGTGTCGTTTCCAGCCGTGTCTCCCCAAACAGTAATGTTGACTTCTCCATTGGGGCCCGTTACGGGATTGCGGTTGCTGATGCGATTGGAGACTGCAGAAGTGACGCTAAGGGTTTTGTTAGAAATGGCGTTGCCAGCCGAGTCTTTTACAGCCAGGGTCAGTTGGGCCGAGTTGCTGAGTAGGATCGTGGAGGCACCGGTGACCGATACGGTGGTGCCGATCACCTGGATATCCACAGACTGGGAGTGCCCTCCGGCTGTGATGTTGACCCTTATAGTACGATTATCTTTGCTCCCGGCAGCCGAAAGACTCGCCACCGCGGTGCCGGCGGTGTCGGTGGTGCCGCGGTCGATAACCAGGGCCCCGACGCTTCCGGTGGCGATAGCATAGCTGACATCGACATCCTCCAGAAGAATCCCCCCGCTGTCCTTAACGATGGCCGTGAGGGTGATCGTATCGTTGCCGGCCGTGGCGAGCTGTGTGTTGCTCGCCAAAACCTGCAGGGAGCCTACTACGGGTCCTCCGATTGTCCCGCCGTCGGAGCCCCCCCCGTTGCTGCCGCAGCCGCCGAGGGCGATTGATATTACCGCAAGAAGGGTAAGAATGGCGGATTTTCTCATTTATTTCCTCCCGAAATTCATTTATCGCCAGGTATGTTCATTTGAGGGGGACGTCAACCCATGCAGTCACAGCAGTAACGATTGAAACAAGGATGGGTGTTGCTGATGCATGCATCGTGCCGTGAGCGACTGTTGATCGTTAGAAGACGAAGTGCAGTGCACCACCTGCCGCAGTGTCGGAGCGGAACTGGACCTCGGCGTCAAGGAGCAGGGTCTTGGTGATGGGCCAGCGGATGCCGATGAAGGAACCGAAGTTGTCCTTTTCTTCGTAGTCAACGGTGGACTCGACGGTTGTCCCCAGAAGGGGATCAGTAATGGCCAAGGTTAACTCCCCTTCGCGCAGATAGTACATGGGGCCCCCATAGAGAAGGGCCCCTTCGATTTCGGCCTGAAGGACCAAGCCACCTACGGTTTCCCAGTTTTTGCGAAACTCGAGCTTGGTGTCGAAGGTATTCAGGACTCCCTCGTCCTCGTAGTCGGAAAAGTAGGAGCCCTGCACGAAGAAACCGATTCCGAGGGGCTTGCGGTCGGTGAAAAGGCCCTTGATACCGACGGTTCCGAAGGGCTTGAAGTCGTCCTCCGCGTCGGTTTTTTCGTCAAAGAGCTTGATGACCTCCAGGTCGGCGATTCCCCCCTGAAGGTAGATGCTGAAGTGTTTGCTGGCACCGAGGCCCAACTGAATGTAGGGCATCTGCTGGCGGGTCTCCACATCACTGCCGTCGATTTCCCATTCGGAGGAGATCTGCTGATATCCGAAGCCGAGGGAGAGGCCGCTGGAATTTTCAGGCTGGGCTGGGCCGATGACCCCGGCGAGGGCGTTGGTGGCGCCAAGATATGCAAAAATTGCAATGACCCGGAGAAATCTTTTCATATCCACTCTCCCTCTCTGGTTTATCTTAAATGGTGAAAAGGCTGAAAATCTCCGTTTCTTTAGCATGAAACGGGACTTTGAGCAACATCTTTCCTGGCCTGGCAGGGTTTCGGAACGACATGTTCAACGTGTGGGTGGTTTGAAACTGAATGGAGAATGGTCCTGGTCGTTGGTCTATGATGCAAGGAAAACGGATACCTGTTATTATTTCCGGACTGAAACCACTTTCCTGCAGAAAGGATGGATTGTCATGGGCAAACAGGAGGAAAAACGTTCTCTGGAAGTCGCCGAGGCGGCCCGGGAGACCCAGTGGAAAAAACCGAGCTTCGTCGGGGAGCTCTTCATGGGGCGCCTGCGCACCGAGTTGCTCTTCCCCTTCCCGGAGCAGGACGAGGCCGACCGGAAGGTTGGGGACGAGATCGTCGAGAAGGTCCGGGCCTTTCTGATCGAGAAGGTCGACGCCGACAAGATCGACCAGACCAAGAACATCCCCAAGGGGGTTCTCGACGGCCTGAAGAAGTTGGGGCTCTTCGGCATCAAGATTCCCAAGGAGTATGGAGGCCTCGGGCTCTCCCAGGTCAACTACAACCGCATCATCCACATGGTCGGAAGTCACTGCGCCAACACGGCGGTACTCCTCTCGGCCCACCAGAGCATCGGGGTGCCCCAGCCCCTCAAGATGTTCGGCACCCCCGAGCAGAAAAAGACCTATCTTCCCCGCCTGGCCGCGGGGGCTCTCAGCGCCTTCGCCCTCACCGAGCCGGGGGTCGGCTCCGACCCCTCGAGCATGACCACCACCGCCGTGGCCACGGAAGACGGCTCGGCCTACCTGATCAACGGCACCAAGCTCTGGATCAGCAACGGCCCCATCGCCGAGCTGCTGATCGTCATGGCCCGCACCAACGACCCCGCCGAGGAGCGCCCGGAGATCACCGCCTTCGTCGTGGAGGCCTCGACGGAAGGGTTCTCCACCGAACACCGCTGCGACTTCATGGGCCTGAAGGGGATTAACAACGGCCTGCTCAAGTTCGAGAACGTGCGGGTGCCCAAGGAGAACATCGTCCTTGGGCTGGGCAGGGGGCTTTCCCTGGCCCTGCGCACCCTCAACACCGGTCGGCTGACCCTCCCCGCGGCCGGAGGCGGGGCGATGAAGCAGGCTCTTGCCATGTCCGTGCAATGGGCCAACGAGCGGGTCCAGTGGGGGGCCCCGGTGGGGCACCACGAGGCGGTGGCAGCCAAGATCGCCACCATCGCCGCCGATATCTACGCGGTGGAGAGCCTCACCTGGCTGACCTCGGCCCTGGCCGACCAGGAGGGGCTCGACATCCGCCTCGAGGCGGCCATGGCCAAGCTCTTCTGCAGCGAGGCCGGATGGCGGGCCGCCGACGCCGCTCTGCAGATCCGCGGTGGCCGGGGTTATGAGACGGCCCAGTCACTGGCCGCCCGGGGAGAGGCGCCGATGCCGATGGAGAGACTTCTGCGCGACATGCGCATCAACACCATCATCGAGGGGACGAGCGAGATCATGCGCCTCTTCATCGCCCGTGAGGCCCTCGATCCGCACCTCAAGGCCGCCGGCGCATCGACCACGTCCGGAAAGATGAACCTTCTGGCCGCGGCCAAGTTCTACTCCCTCTGGTACCCCAAGCTCTGGCTGCCCCGTTTCGGCACCCCCGGAGGGGTCTCCCTGCCGGGAAGCCTGGCGGGCCATTTGCGCTTCGTGGAGCGGGCCACCCGGCGTCTGGCGCGGGACCTCTTCCACATGATGGGGCGTCACCAGGCTGGGCTCCAGAGAAAACAGCAGGTCCTCGGCCGGCTGGTCGACGCCGGCGGGGAGCTCTTCGCCATGACCGCCGTTCTCTCCCGGGCCTCCTCTCCCCAGGCCGAGCCGGGGGCCGAACAGTTGGCCGACCTCTTCTGCTGCCAGGCCCGTCGGCGGCTGAAGGCCCTGCACTGCGGGGTCTACTGCAACGACGATCCCAAGGCCTACCGCATCGCCCGGCAGGTACTCGACGGGGGCTTCCCCTGGCTGGAGAAGAACATCGTCAGCACCTGGAAGGAAGGTCCCTCCGGTCGATGACCCCTCCCTACGATCTGGTGGTCCTCGGTTCGGGGACCACCGCCTTCGCCGGCGCCCTGAAGGGGGCGGAGCTCGGGGCGAGGGTGCTGATGGTGGAGCAGAGCCGCCTGGGGGGGACCTGCGTCAACTGGGGATGCATTCCCAGCAAGACCCTGATCCACAAAGCCGAGGCCTATTTCGAAGCCCGGCGCGGCCCCGAGTATGGCCTCAACCTCACCGTCGGGCCCGCCGAATGCGGTCGGCTGATGGAGGTGAAGAAAAAGGCCGTGGAGCATCTGCGCCGGGAGCACTACGAGCGGGTGCTCGAGGAAAACCCCCGCATCGATGTGCTGCGGGGGCACGGCCGCTTTCTCTCCTCCCGGGAGCTTCAGGTCGGCGCCCAGGTGCTCGTGAACGAGCGCTTCCTGATCGCCACGGGGGGGACCCCCCGCATTCTGCGCCTCCCGGGCCTGACCGAGGTCGACTACCTCACCAGCTACTCGGCCCTCCACCTCCCCTGTTTCCCGAGTTCCCTGATCATCCTCGGCGGAGGGGTCATCGCCCTGGAAATGGGGCAGATGTTCCGCCGCTTCGGGACGGAGGTGACCATCGTGGAGCGGGGGGAGCGTCTGCTCAAGGAATTCGATCCCCGGCTGACGGCCCTGTTCCAGCAGCTTCTGGCCGACGAGGGGATCACCCTGGCCTTCGGGGCCGAAGCCCGCCGGGTCTTTCGCGATGGGAAAGAGGTCTGCCTGGTGGCCGAGGTGGAGGGGGAGGAGAGGATTTTCCAGGCCGAGCGCCTGATGCTCGCGGTGGGGACGGCTCCCGCGACGGTCGATGTCGGTCTGGAGGCGGCCGGTGTGGCGATCAACGAAGCCGGTTTCATCACCACCGACGAGGAGATGCGCACCACGGCGCAGGGGGTCTGGGCCGCGGGCGACGTCACGGGCCCTCCGCTGATCGCCCCGGCCGGGGCCAAGGAGGCGGAGGTTGCGGTGGTCAACATGTTCGACCCCTCCGCTCACCGCCGCATCGATCACCGCAACACCCCCATGGCGGTCTTCGTCGACCCCGAATTCGCCACCGTGGGGCTCTCTCCGGCCGAGGCCGAAAAGGCCGGAAAGGAAGTGGTGGAGACCTTCTTCGACCTGACCGATGTGGCCAAGGCCCACGTCATGGGGGACCGGCGGGGGGCGATCCTGCTCTGCTCCGAGCGGGGGAGCGGCCGGGTGCTGGGGGTGCAGATCCTGGCTCCGCGGGCGGCGGACATCATCCACGAAGCCACCCTGGCCGTGAGGTTCGGCCTCACGGTCCAGGATCTGGCGGAAACCGTCCACGTCTATCCCACCATCAGCGACGGCCTTCGGCTGGCGGCCCTGGAGAACCTCAGGCAGCAGCCGAGCTGAATCTCTCCGGGCTGCTGAAAAACCCCCATCTGCTTCGTTCCCCTTGATCTCGTCGCTACGACGTAGCCTCCGCTACGCCTCACTCCTCGATCAGCGGGCGCCTTGCATCTGAAGGTTTTTGAGCAGCCTAAAAAATAGAGTTTGTCATTAATCTGGAATCTCTCCCCGCCCCTTTCCCCTAGAGGCATGTCTTGTGAGGTCAGGTTTCCCCCCTCCGGGCCATGACCCCTTGGACGCTCCAGGGAATGGTTGCCATTTGAAGCCCCTTCGCGTATAAAAAGTGCCAAGCAACCTGCCCTCGGAAGGGGAGAACCATTGGGTTACCGCAATCTGACCGAGACGGTCCGCGACCTGGAGCGGACGGGACAGCTCCTTCGCATCGACCGGGAGCTCGATCCCGACCTGGAGATCGGAGCCGTCCAGCGCAGGGTCTACCAGGCGGGTGGCCCGGCCCTGCTCTTCACCCGGGTCAAGGGGTGCGACTTCCCTATGCTGGGCAACCTCTTCGGCACCCTGGAACGGGCCCGCTTCCTCTTCCGCGACACCCTCGACACCGTCGCCCGCCTGGTGGAGCTCAAGCTCAACCCGGCGGCGGCCTTCAAGTCCCCCTTCCGCTATCTCGGCGCCCCCCGAGGCGCCCTCCACCTGCTTCCCAAGAAGGTCCGGAGCGGTCCGATCCTCTCCGGCACCACCTCCCTCGATCGCCTCCCCCAGCTCAAGTCGTGGACCCGGGACGGGGGGGCCTTCATCACCCTCCCCCAGGTCTATTCGGAAAGCGCCGCCCGGCCAGGGCTTCGGCATGGCAACCTGGGAATGTACCGGGTGCAGATCTCCGGAGGCGAGTACGCACCGGGCAGGGAGGCGGGGATCCACTACCAGATCCACCGGGGGATCGGCGTCCACCATGCCGAGGCCCTGGAGAGGGATGTCCCTTTCCGGGTGAACGTTTTCGTCGGGGGGGCGCCGGCCATGACGGTGGCGGCGGTCATGCCCCTTCCCGAGGGGCTTCCCGAAATCTCCTTCGCCGGCCTGCTCGGCGGGCACCGCATCCCCATGGTCGTCCCGGAGGGGGGGCTCCCCATGCCGGCCGAGGCCGACTTCGTCATCACCGGGACCATCGATCCGAAGCGGACCCTCCCCGAGGGCCCCTTCGGAGACCATCTCGGTTACTACAGCCTGGAGCACGACTTTCCCGTGCTGCAAGTGGAAAGGGTCTATCATCGCCCCGGGGCGATCTGGCCCTTCACCACCGTCGGTCGCCCTCCCCAGGAAGACACCACCTTCGGCGCCTTCATCCACGAGCTGACCGGACCGCTGATCCCGTCGGTTCTCCCCGGCGTGCAGGCCGTCCACGCCGTTGACGCGGCCGGTGTCCATCCCCTGCTTCTGGCAGTGGGCAGCGAGCGGTATGTCCCCTACGCCGAGGAGCGCCGTCCCCAGGAGCTTCTCACTCTCGCCAACGCCATCCTCGGCCAGGGGCAGCTCTCCCTTGCCAAGTATCTCTTCATCGCGGCCCGGGAGGATGAACCCCAGCTCGACGTCCATGATATCCCCGCTTTCTTCCGGCACGTGCTGGAGCGGGTCGACTGGCGCCGGGACCTTCACTTCCAGACCCGGACCACCATCGACACCCTCGACTACTCGGGGACGGGTCTCAACGAAGGTTCCAAGCTGGTCGTCGCCGCCGCCGGGACCAAAAGGCGCGAGCTGCCGAGGGAGATTCCCCCGGGGCTCGATCTGCCGCCGGGGTTCAGCGAGCCCCGGGTGGTCCATCCGGGGATCCTGGCCGTGCGCGGGCCTGCCGCCCGGGGGGAACGGGGTCTCCCGGCCCCCGAAATGGAAGCCTTTGTTTCCCGCTACGAGCCGGCCCACCCTCTGAGCGCTTTTCCCCTGGTGGTGGTGGTCGACGACAGCGACTTCGTCGCCCGGCGATTCGACAATTTCATCTGGGTCGCCTTCACCCGATCCAACCCGGCGGTGGATGCCTACGGCATCGGCGCCTTCGAGGAGTGCAAGCACTGGGGATGCCGGGGGTCGCTGGTTCTCGACGCCCGGACCAAGCCGCACCATGCTCCCCCCCTGGAGGAGGACCCGGCGGTGGAAAGAAGGGTCGATGCCCTGGGCGCGCCCGGCGGGCCGCTTCACGGAATCATCTGAAAAGGCGAGGGGCTTGAACGGCGAAGGTCGTGCCTCTGTGGAGAGGCTGTCACAAGGAGAGCGGGGAGGAGGGGGCGCTAAGGCCGGAAATGCTATTTCAGGGGAGGAATCTCGGCAGAGGTTCAGCCCGGATTTTTCGACAGACAATCTTTCCGCCAGCAGCAGTCGAGCTGCGGGCACTCGAAACGCCAATCGGCGCCGAAACAGGCCTGATTCCCTTCATTCTCCTGGATGGTGCGGATCAGGTCTCCCTTTTTGAACCGCCCGATTCCTGCCAGGCCCATGTTCTGGGCGCGATCCCGAATTTCCGACATCTGCATGGCTCTTCCCCCGATTGAAGGTTTCATCCGGGTCGAAGAAGGTGCTGGCCGACCTTCCGCGACATTAAGACACTCACAGGCAAATCAAACACAAGGGGCAGCCCTTGTCAAATGAAGGGCCCCCTGAAAAGGCGAGTCTCGCTATCAGTTCTGAGCTCTCAGTGGTCCCGATAGAATTCACCCGCTTCCCGTACCGAGAGGTTGCGCAGAGAGACCTTCTCCCGCCGGGTTTGCCTTCGGGAAGGCTTGGCGTCGATCGGCCTGGAGGAAAAATCTTCGGCGGGCATCGGCCGGGCGAAGAGAAAACCCTGCACCAGATCGCAGTTCCAGGAGCGCAGCATGGTCAGTTGCTCGCCGGTCTCCACCCCTTCGGCGACGACCGTCAGACCCAGGCTCTCGGCAAGGGCGAAGATGGCGGCGGCGATGGCCACATCGTCGCGGTTGTTGGGAATCCCATGGACGAAGTTGCGGTCGAGCTTGACGGCATGGACGGGAAATCGCTTGAGGTAGAAGAGGGAGGAATAGCCGGTGCCGAAGTCGTCGATGGCGATCTTCACACCCAACTCGGCCAGACGGCCGAGGGTCTGGGAGCTGAATTCGATGTCCTTCATCAGCAGGCTCTCGGTGATTTCCAGCTCCAGGGCCTCCGGCGCCAGGGCGGTTTCCTCGAGCACCCGCTGCACGACTTCGACGAAGTTGCGCTCCAGGAACTGGCGGGGGGAGATGTTCACGGCCACCCTCAGCTCGGGGGATGAACTCGATCGCCAGGCCTGGGCTTGACGACAGGCGCTCTGCAGGGCCCACTCTCCCACGGGGATGATCAGGCCGGTCTCCTCCAGGGAGGGGATGAACTCCAGGGGGCCCAGAAGTCCCCTTTGGGGATGGTCCCACCGAAGAAGGGCTTCCACGCCCATGACCCTCATGGTGAAGGGGTTGACCTGGGGCTGGAAGTGAAGGACAAACTCCTCCCGCTCCAGGGCGCGGTGCAGGGCGCTCTCGAGCCGGATTCGCTCCCGGGCGCTGGCGTTCATCTTCTCGGTGTAGAACTGGTAGCCGGAGTTCTGCTCCTTGGCCCGGTACATGGCCGACTCGGCGTTTTTGATGAGGCTGGCGGCGGTTGTGCCGTCGTCGGGGGCTATGGAGATCCCGACGCTGGCCGTCAGGAAGACATCGTGGCCCTCCACCTGAAAGGGGGGAAGCAGGGAGGAGAGGATTTTGTTGGCCACCGCGGCGACCCCGTCGAGACAGTCGGTGCGCTCCAGGACGACGGCGAACTTGTCTCCGCTGTAACGGCCCAGGGTGTCCTGGGAGCCGAGGCAGGAGCCGAGGCGGCTGGCAACCCTCTTGAGCAGCTGGTCGCCGACCCGGTGGCCGAAGGAGTCATTGAGGTTCTTGAAGCGATCGAGGTCGACATAGAGCAGGGCAACGAGGCCTGGGCTTCTCTCCGCCACGATCAGCGCCTGTTCCAGGCGATCCTGGAGCAGGATGCGGTTGGGCAGGCCGGTCAGCAGGTCGTAGTAGATGAGGTGGTTGAGCTGCTCCTCCATTTTCCGGTGCTCCGACATGTCCTGGACGGCGCAGATGACGAACTCGCCGTTGTCCCAGCGGGCCGGGTTGAGCATGATGGAGATGGGAAATTCGCTGCCGTTCCTCCGTTTCCCGGAGATGTTGCGCTCCAGGCCGAAGGAGCGGTTCTCCGGATTGGCGTGGTAGGCCTTGCGACCCAGGGCATGGGTCAGCTGGTAGCGGTCGGGGATGAGCAGCTCCACCGATTTCCCCTGCAGCTCTTCGGTGGTGTAACCGAAGAGGTCCGCCGTCCGCCGGTTGATCATGTCGATGCGCCCCTGCCGGTTGACCACCAGCAGCCCGATGGGGAGGGATTCGATAATGTCCCGCATGCGCTGTTCGGTGCCCTGGATGTCGGCGAGGGCCATTTCGAGGTCGGTCTGGATTTCCATGTAGGCGGAGCTGTCGTGGATGGTCACCACGATTCCCGGAGCCTGCCCGGAGCCCTCCGGCACGAGGGCCGCGCTCAGCAGCACCCAGGCCGAGGTTCCGTCCCGGAGTAGCAGGCGGACTTCCCGCTCGAAGCTGGGGCGCAGGCCGAGAATCAGTTCCTGAAAAAGATCGAAGCAGCATCCCGCGTCGTCCGGGTGGATCAACTCGGCGGGAGCCCGATCGAGCAGTTGATCCTCGTCGAAACCGAGCAACTCCACCAGGGCAGGATTGGCACCTGTCAGACGACCGGAGCGGTCCAGAAGGGCCACGCCGATGGGGGCGGCCTTCAGGAAACGGTCCATGATCGGTTTAGCCGTTGGCTGCTTCGCGTCCATGGCGACGGTCCCTCCGGGTATTGCAGGGTGCATGGAATTCAAAGAGAATCTCGGGCGTCTCCGTGATTGAGGCAACATCGGATGTGGACTCCGTAGAGGCGAGGTGGCAGTTGAGGAGCCGCTTTCCTTTCGGGGTGCGTTCATAGAGGCATACCAGGGATGGATTAGGTAGTGAGGAAGCTTCACCTGAGCCGTTATGAGAAATTAAGGTCAAGGGCGTTCGGATACCTTGACTTTTCAGACGATGAATCAACTTCTCATTTTCGGAGGGGGTAAGCCCCTCGAGGATGATCCAGTCATATGTCACTTCACTTTTGAGATGGGCGTTGAAAGCCTCGAGCTCATTGCTGCAGCAGGTGATGCGGTTAGGGCCATCGGCGCACAGGGTTTCAAGGAAAGAGGGTTCTGTTTCCCCTCTTTTGAGGAGAAGCAGTTTCATGCAGCCTCCTGTTGCCCCGCAGGTGAGGCGGAGGGGCGGAAAACAGCTCTCCGCGTTTCGGCGTTGATGGGTATCCAGCAGGCCACTGAGCGGACGTGACCAACCATCTCAGAGCGGCCATCGCCAAATCGTTTGATGGGGATGCCTGCAATGCGCAAAAGCCTCTCGACAGCCACGCTGGTGACAAAGACGTAGTAGCGGATTCCATGGCGTTCGGCAAACTCGACTCCTGCCCGAAACATGGCAAAAGTCACAGCGCTGAGATTGGCCTGGGAGCGGGAGCGGTCCCTGTCGTTGAGAACGGCGAAACGGCTGATCTCCCAGATAGATGCATCCTCGGGAGGGGCTTCACCGCGAAGGAGTTGGGGGAAGGTGTCCTTTAACATGTAGGGCCCAACTGTGGGCAGCAGCCTCCAACTTCCTTCGATTTCCTGCCGGAAATTTCTTGCGAGAAGGTAGACAGGGTCCAGGTCGTCGAAGTGGTCCCTTTCGGCGCCATCTACGCTGCCGACCTCCCAACCCATTCGCTCCCGGAAAATCTTGTGGCGAAAGCGGAACATTCCCTTGAGAGATTGGTTGTCCATTCCGGGATCATCGGCCCGTGCCAGCAAAAGATCATTCATGCCGTTTCTGCCTCCTTAGCGGGTTTTTCGGCAGTAAACCACGGCAGTAATCAAGGGGTAAGCTGTAAGAAGTTACAGGGGAAGGGTGACGCCGGGGGATGTCTGAAAGGAGAGGTGTCGAAATTGGTGGTCGGGTAGAAGGGGGTCAGGAAAGCTGAGGAACGATCAAGCCCATGGAGACAGCTCTTGCGATGGCCTGTTGTCGGTTGTTAACGCCGAGTTTGGCAGTGGCGTTTTGGAGATGAAAAATTACTGTACGTTCGGAAATTTTAAGGATTTGGGAAATTTCCCAGGAGGTCTTGCCCTCGGCGGCCCACAGGAGGCATTCCTGCTCCCGTTCAGTGAGGTGTACCGTCTGGGGACGAATCTCCCGGACATCCAAAACCTTGCGTACTGCCTCATGGATATAAACGGTCAAAAGGTGGGCATAGGGGAGGATCTTGGTAATTCGCGCTTGGGCCTTTTCGGCAGCCTCATCGGAGACCAGGCTGAGCATTCCCGTCTCGCCCTGTGGGCTGTGCACGGGGAAACTGGCACCTGAACGAAGCTTGAAGTCCCGGGCTTCGATCATGAATTGGGAGATTTGACGGTTCTCCTTTTCAAGAGGGGCGAGTGCTGTCCAGGGAAGGGGGGTGGTTTTTGACGCACAGTGGGCTACCGTCGGGTCGATCCGAATGTAATTCTGGGATTTGTAGCGATCCCACCATTCGTCAGGAAAACCACTGACAATAGAGAGATATGGCTTTACAAAGGATGTCGGCAGGCGGGCACCAAAAATGAAATGATCAAAGCCGAGTTCTTGGGTGATCTGAGTGCTGACCGAA
>JBFHXN010000041.1:0-11824 GCA_041598955.1 Desulfuromonadales bacterium
CTCCCCCTGAACCCGCACGGGTCGAAGTAGCACCCTGAGGCCGGCTCCCCGGCGCTCCAGCACATTGAGGATGTCGTGGATGGCCGCCCCCGTGGCCGAGGTGACCACGCCGATGGTACGGGGAAACGCTGGAAGAGGCCTCTTGCGCGCCCCGTCGAAAAGCCCCTCGCCGGCCAGCCGCTCCTTGAGCTGCTCGAAGGCAACCTGCAGGCCTCCGACCCCCCTCGGCTCCAGGGTCTCCACCACCAGCTGCACCTCCCCCCGCTGGGGATAGACGGAGAGCCGCCCCCCGCAGAGGACCTTCATCCCGTCCTCGGGGCGGAAGGAGAGAAGCCTGTTCTGGGCGCGGAACATGACCGCGCGCAGCTGGCTGCGCTCATCCTTGAGGGAGAAATAGAAATGACCCGAGGCGGGGACGCCGAAGTTGGAGATCTCCCCCTCGACCAGGATCTGGAGGAAATTCTCCTCGACCACCTCCTGCAGCAGGGCCACGAGGCGGGAGACGGTGAGGATGGAGGGGGTTTCGGTCATCATGCGGCACCATATCTGGGGGTTGGGCGTTGACAGAACGGGAGAATTGCCCTATATCTAGGGCCGCCCCACTTACCGGAGGATCCGGCATGACACGCCCCTACGTGGTCACTATTTCGAGCGAAAAGGGGGGGGTCGGCAAGACCACCCTGGCCACCAACCTGGCCATCTTCTTCAAGGCGGTCGCCGAGGAGGTCCCCGTCACCCTGCTCAGCTTCGACAACCATTTCTCCGTCGACCGGATGTTCCGGATCGGCCGGGGAAAGGGACGGGGGGACGCGAGCGCCCTCTTTACGGGAACCCCGCCCCTCGATCTGGTGGAGATGGGGGAGTTCGGCGTCCAGTTCATCGCCTCCTGCCCCAACCTCTCCCCCCTGCGGGAGACGGTGAAAGAGCCGGACGTCCTCGCCCGGGCCCTGGCCGACTCGGGCCTGGAGGGGGTCGTCATCATCGACACCCGGCCCGACCTCGACATCTTCACCCAGAACGCCCTCTACGCCGCCGACCGGGTCATCGTCCCCGTCAAGGACGCCCCGTCCCTGGAGAACACCCGCCATCTCTACGACTTCTTCGAGGCAAAGGGCCTGGCCCGTTCCACCCTGCGCATCCTCCCCTGCCTGATCGACTTCCGCATCCAGTACGAGGGCCCCTTCCGGGACCCGCACCAGTTGATGAAGGCCTACGCCATCAACCGCGGCTACCGCTGTCTGGAGGGGTGCATCTCCAAAAGCCCCAAGGTGGAGAGCCTCAACACCAATCCCGAAGGGAAGATCTACCCGGTGCTCACCCACGGGCGGGGGACGGAGGTCCATGCCCAGTTCGCCCGCCTGGCCGAAACCCTTTTGGAGGATTTCCAGCAGGGGAAGGGCCGGCGAGCCGACCAGGTGGCCCGGGAGATGGAGGGGGAGCGCTCCCTGCGCGACCGGGCATTCCTCGACAGACGGGGACAGGTGGCCAAGGTCTGCCTGATCTGCGGCGCCCCTCTCTTCGACGGGGAGCATCTTCAGCCCCGGGCCGCCTTCTACGCCGAAACCTCCGACGGCCGGACCACCGGCTACATCGAGGAGGAGTGCTTCGGCCGGATGGTCTTCCAGCAGATCTACCAGTCCCGCAGCGAAAACGGGGCGCCGACGCCTCTCTGGGACCTTTTTCGCGAATCGGCCCAGCGCTGCTACTTCGCCCTTCGCCGGGCGCCGGGCACCCGGGGATTCTACGAACAGCAGCTCTCCTTCTACCGCTTCGACGAAGAGGGGCTCGAAATTTCCCACAAGGTGGTCCCCCTCCCCCCCGCCGGAACGACCCCCGCCGAAGGGCCTGCCGGAGACCTCTCCCGCCTGCTGGAGCACACCCTCTTCGACCCCGAGGGACGCCTCGGAGACGCCTTCCTCCTGGTGCGGCGGGTCAGCTCCGACTTCCCCGAAGAGATCCTCTACGAGGAGCATTACGCCCCCCTGAAAACAGCCGTCTCCCGGATCACCCCCCAGCTCCCCTGAGCCCTGCCCCACTCTCAGGAACGGTCGAGCAGAGCCGAGACCGGCACCACCTCCACCCCACTCTCCTTGAGGGCCTGCGCCTCCAGGCGCAGGGCTTCGAGGGTCTCGGGGTAGGGATGACAGATCCCCACCGCCTGGCGTTGCCGACGTGCCAGAGACGCCAGCCTCCGGATCTCGGCCCGGATCGCGGCAACCTCCTGGACATTGTCGAGAAAGAGATCCCGCTCGGCCGCCCCCATCCCCTCGGCCCGGGCCAGCCTGAAGCCGACGGAGCGGCCGGTGGTCACGCTGTCGACGAAGAACATCCCCCGCTCCTTCATGACTCCCAGAACCACCGCCATCCCCTCGGCATTCTCGGTAAATCGCGACCCCATGTGATTGTTCCCCCCCACCGCATGGGGAACCCGGTCCAGGTAGCCGAGGAAACGGCTCCGGATCTCCTCGGGCCCCTGGCTTACCAGCAGGGCGTCGGAACCTGGATTGATGGCGGGGAAGCCCTGGGGTTCCATCGGCATGTGCACCAGTACCTCCCGCCCGGACCGAAAGGCCATCTTCGCCACCTCGGTGGCGTGGGGGGTGGCGGGCAAAACGGCGAAGGTCACCGGCAAATCGACGGCCAGCAGCTTCCGGGCGGTCTTGAGGTCCCGCCCCAGGTCGTCCATGATGATGGCCATCCGCGCCTGCGGCCGGACCGGGGCGATCACCGGCGGCGGCTTGAAACGAAGACGCCCCACCAAGGCCACCGACTGAAAAATCCGCAGTTCCCCCCGCCCGGCGACCTGCTCCAGACGGATATCGGGGGCCAGCCGCTCGATCCTCCCCTGCAAGGTCTCCATCAACCCTGGGTCGGGAGAGGTCCCCCTTATCTCCAGGTCGACCATCCCCTCCGAGGGAAGCCGCCGGATCTGCCCCGGTGAATAGCCGCCGCGCAAAAGAAAACTCTCCAGCTCCACCTGCAGATCCTCGAGAAAAACTTGCGGGTCGACAAGGACGGGCGCCTCGGGAGGGGGGGGGAGAGGCGGAGCGGGAGGAGGAGGCTGACGCAGCAGAAGGAAGCAGACGAGGACCACGGCTGCCAGCAGGAACCCAGCCAGGGAGAGTCTCGCAACGGGACCGAAGCCCTTGGCCGCCTTTTTGGTCCGGCGTTTGCCGGTTCGCTTTTTCTGCGGGGGCATGGACAATGAACCTAGGAGCGGTGGTGCCCGCCACGGAGGCACGAAGACACAGAGGAAAGAAGGGGGGAGATCATGATGGCGTGGTTCCCCCCAAAGGCGGAGGAGAAGGCCTCACCCCATTTCCCCTGCGGTGAGGGTGCCGCCAAAAAAAAGGAGGGGGAATCCGGTCCCCCCTCCTGGTGACTCGGCAAGGGGATGTTCAGGCCGCCTGTTTCTGGAGGGAGTGGAATATCTGCCATCCCTTGAGCAGGTCGAGGGCCCGCAGGAGCTGGTAGTCCTCCCGGTCTCCGTCGCCGAGCCGGGTTTCCTTCGGTTCGCCGTTGGAAGGAGCCGGACCCTTGCCCGCAGGCGTTTCGATGTGCTTTTCGAGATCCTTTTCCCTGAAATGATCGGCCTCCCGGGACTCCCGAAACTCGAGCTGCCGCACCACGATGTCCGGGGTGATGCCGGTCGCCTGGATCGAGGTCCCCTTGGGGGTGAAATAGCGGGCGGTGGTGAGGCTCAGCCCCGAATTGTCGCCGAGGGGCAGGAGGGTCTGAACGGAGCCCTTGCCGAAGCTCTGAACCCCCATCACGACGGCCCGCTGGTGGTCCTGAAGGGCCCCGGCGACAATCTCCGAGGCACTGGCGCTGCCGGCGTTGATCAGAACCACCATGGGGTAGTCGGGCTCGCTCCCTTTCTCGTGGGCGGAGAAGGACATGCGGCTCCCCGGCTCCCGCCCTTCCGTATAGACGATGAGCCCCGTGTCGAGAAAGACGTCGGAGACCTTCACGGCCTGGTCGAGCAGACCGCCGGGGTTGTTGCGCAGATCGAGGACGAGGCCGCTCAGTCCGGCCGGGCTCTCCTTGCGGAGAGCCTCCAGGGCCGCGAGCAGGTCTTCGGAGGTGCGCTCCTGGAACTGGGAGACCCGCACGTAGCCGTAGCCGGACTCGAGAATACGGGACTTGACGCTCTTGATCTTGATCACTTCCCGCTTGAGGGTGAATTCCCTGGGCTTGTCGAAGGATTCCCTCAGGACGGTGATGCTGATCTTGGTCCCGGCGGGGCCGCGCATCAGCTTCACGGCGTCCATGATGGAGAGGTCCTTGGTGAAGCGGTCCTCGATCTTGAGGATCTGGTCTCCGGCCTGGAGCCCAACCCGGTAGGCGGAGGTGTCCTCGATGGGAGAGACGATGGTGAGGAGTCCGTCCCGGATGGTGATTTCGATGCCGAGGCCGCCGAATTCGCCCCGGGTGTCGATCTTTCTCTCCTGGAAGACCTCGGGGGGCATGAAGGAGGAGTGGGGATCGAGAGTGGCCAGCATGCCGTTGATGGCCCCGTAGATGAGATCCTTGAGCTTCACCTCCTCCACGTAGCTCTTGCGCACGATGGAAAGAACGTCGGTGAAGAGTTCCAGCTCCTTGTATTCGGGGCGAGCCTCGGCATTGGCCAGGCGGCCGAGGGGGCCGCTGGAAATCCACCCGAAAAGGGTCAGAGCGAGGATGAGGGCCAGGATGGTCAGCCGCTTCCTTCGGGGCATGATTCAGTTCCTCCGATCATTGGCGCCGGGTGGAGCGCCGAGCCAGGCCAGCGGGTCCACCGGGGAGCCGCGGTGCCTGATTTCCAGGTAGAGGCCGCCGGTTCCCGGAAAGCCCGAGTAGGCGACCACTTCCCCTTTTTTGACCTGATCCCCCACCTTCCGGGTCAACCGTGAGGCGTGGGCGTACAGGGTATGATAGCTGTCCCCGTGATCGAGAATGAGCAGGTTGCCGTACCCCTTGAACCAGCTTGCAAAGACGACCCTGCCGTCCCAAAGGGGTGTCACCGGTTTCTCGCCGGAAACGCCGATCTCGATCCCGTTGCTCTCGTAGAGCGTTCCAAGCTGGGGGTGGCGCTGGCTGCCGAAACCCACCACCACCGGGCCGGCCAGGGGCCAGGGAAGACGCCCTTTCTGGCGGCCGAAGAGCGTGCCGGTGTCAATATACTCGGCCGTTCTGGCCGATTCAAGTTTTTTGAGCAGGGCGGCCATCCGCTCGGCCTTTTCGGTCAGCTCCCGGACCAGGGCCGCCAGGGCCCCCTTGTCCTGCTTGACCCGGACGAGCAGCTTTTCCTTGAGCCGCCGCCCCTCCACCAGGGTGGCGTGATTGCCCTGGACCTCGACAAGGAGTCCGGCCTGGCGATTCTGAAGGGCCTCGAGGGCCGCCACGGCCCGATGCAGGGCGGCGAGGCGGCCTCGATAGTCATCCAGCAGCTCCCGGTCATGACGGACGATCCGGGTTAGGTAACTGTACTGGTGGGCCAGCTCTGCCGGCGTCAAGGAAGAGAAAAGGGCCTTGAGAGGCCCCCAGCCTCCGGTACGATAGAGAGCCGACAGGCGACGGTGAACGCGCCCCTCGACCTCCTCCACTCTGCCTCGAGCCTTGGCGGAGGCCCGCCGCTGGGTCTCCACCTCTGTTTCGATCTCGGCCATCCGGGCCACCAGGGTTTCGCGGCGCCGCTCCAGGCCGATCAGTTCCTCCTCCACGGCCCGCAAGTCCCCCAGAAGATTTCGCTCGGCCTGCTCCTTCTGGCGCAGATCCCGGGAAGCCTCCTCGAGCCTCGCCTTGATCTTCTCCAGACGCTGCTGGCTCTCCTGAAGGCTCTCCGCGGCGAAGACCATTCCCCCAGAAGCCGCTAGGAATATCCCCCCCAAAAGCCAGCTCAGAAATCCGCGGCGCCGAAGACATTCTCTCACGCCCTAAATCCTCACGAATTTTCGCAGGGAAACCAGGGAGGCGAAGAGCCCCAGGAGGATCCCCCCGGCGAGCAGCACAAGCTGCATGCCTCCTGAGAGAAAAGTGATCTCGAAGTCCCCGGGCGACAGGAACAGGGAATGCATCCCCTCCCGCAGGAAACCGTGGAAGAAGAGAGCCAGGGATCCCAGGGAAAGCACCCCTCCGAGGGCTCCCTGAAGAGCCCCCTCGATCAGGAAGGGGGTCTTGATGAACAGGGGAGTGCCTCCCACCAGGGCCATGATTTCAAGCTCGTCCTTGCGGGCGAACAGGGTCAGACGGATGGTGTTGGCGACGATGAAGAGGGCCGAGGAGAGCAGTATCCCCCCCAGGATCAGACCCGTGAGCCGCACCAGCAGCAGGAAGGTCTCGAACTTCTCCAGCCAGGCCTGCCCGTACTGCAGATCGGTCAGCCCCAGATCCCCCTGGAGGAAATTCACCACCGTCTCGGCCCCTGCCCTGTTTCGATGCCCGGATTTGAGAACGATCTCCAGGGAGGCCGGCAGGATGTTGGGTGAGACACCCAGGAGCAGGTCGTCGTCGGGACCGAGCCGGTCGAGAAAACGCGCGTAGGCTTCCTCCCGATCGACGAAGCGGACCTCTTCGACCGGCTGGAGTCTGCCCAGACGATCCTTCCACCCCTGGAGCACCTCGGCCCGCGGAACCTGGTCGAGATAGGCGACCACCTGCACCTCCCGGCTCCAGAGGCTTCCCAGGCGCTGGACGTTGAGAACCAGGATGGCGAAGACGGCGACGATGGTCAGGGCCACGGCCACGGTGAGCACGGTGGCCGTGGTCAGAAAGGGGGCCTGACGCATGTTGCGCAGGGCCCGGAACAGAAAATAGCGGATCCGTTCGAACACGTGGCCTGTCCGTGATAAAGGGGGACGCCTGGGCTCAGGGCGCCCGGTCGTCGATGAGGCGCCCCTGGTCGAGGACCAGGCGCCGGCGGGGAAACTGGCGGATCATCTCCCGGTCGTGGGTGGCGAGAATGACCGTTGATCCTCGGGCATTGGCCGCCCGGAACAGACCCATGATCTCGATGGCCAGGGCCGGGTCGAGGTTGCCGGTGGGCTCATCGGCCATCAGTACCAGCGGATCGACCACCAGGGCACGGGCGATGGCCACCCGCTGCTGCTCCCCGCCGGAGAGCTCCAGGGGCTTGCGATGCAGCTTGTGCTCCAGGCCGACCTCCTTGAGGGTCTGATAGACCTTCTTGCTGACCTCGTAGCGCTTCTTCCCCTGCACCTCCAGGGCGAAGGCCACGTTCTCGAAGACGGTGCGGTTGAGCAGAAGCTTGAAATCCTGAAAGACCACCCCGAGTCGGCGGCGAAGAAAAGGGATGCGGCGGGGGCTGAGCCGGGTGAGGTTCTGGCCGTCCACGAGGATCTGCCCCCGGGAGGGTTTCTCGGCGCAGTAGAGGAGCTTGAGGAGGGTCGACTTGCCGGCCCCTGAGGGGCCGGTGATGTAGACGAAATCCCCCTTGGGGATCTGGAATGTGATGTCGACAAGGGCCGAGGAGTCTTTCTGGTAGGCCTTGCAGACGTTGTAGAGCCGGACCATCTCCCCTCACCACTCGCTATAGGGAATGCCGTTGAGACCCACCATGTCGCTGCCGCTGCGGACGTCAAAGACCCCGCCGGGGGCGAGCTCTCCATCGTCCGTCGGTTCGGGTGGGATCACCTCCCAGGTCTCGGCGCTGTGGGTGAAGGGATCCTGGGGGATGCCCCGGAGGTAACGATCCGTGACCATCTGCTCCAGGGAGTCGGGATACCGGGCCTTGTCGACGTAATAGGCGTCGATGGAGCGGCGCATCTGGTAGAGGTCTTCCATCAGCACCGCCTCGCGGGCCTTGATGGTGTGGCGCTGGTAGCTGGGCACCGCGATGGCCGCCAGAATGCCGATGATGCTCATCACGATCAGCAGCTCGATGAGGGTGAAGCCCCTCGCGGGGGCGATGTAATTTTTTGACCGTCCGGAATTCATCATGCCTTACCAGGTGTTGTAGGGGGTGCCGTCGAGACCGATCCCGTCGCTCTGGGAATAGACGTCGTAGATGTCTTCTCCCCCCCAGACGGTGGACTCGGGGTCGTCGGAGTAGGAGCGCAGTCCCCACCCCTGCTCGTAGTCGTCGAAGGGGTCTGTCGGAATCCGGCGCAGATACTTGCGCTTGTAGGGGTAGAGCCCTCCCCAGTCGTCTCCCTTGAGCAGGTCTTCGAGCTCCTTGGGATAGCCGTTTTCGTTGAGGGCCTTGATGATCTTCCTCTCCTCCACCGCCTTGTCGAAGTCGGCCTTGTAGTCGTCGATGGCGGATCGCATCGTCCGCAGGGAGCGGCGCAGTTCGATCTCCTTGGTCCTCTTGACCGTCACCTCGGCGACGGGGATCACCGCGGAAGCGAGCAGGGCGAGGATGGCCAGGGTGATGACCAGCTCGAGAAAGGTCAGTCCCCGACTGCCTCTACGCTGCACCCCGAGCCTTGCCACGTCTTAGCGGACCTCCACGGTCTTCTCGTCGCCGGAGACCTGGAGCCGGCTGCCGGCGGGGTCGCGGAAATTGATCCGGTCGAAGCGGACCACCCCCAGCCCGGGGCTCTTCCCCTTGAAATAGAGCCGGAAGAGGCTGCCGCCGCCGGTGGCCCCCGGACCGCCGGCCCCCTGCTTGTAGCCGACGATGAGCTGCCCCCGCGCGGGATCGGCGCTGGTGGTGAAGATGGTGGCCTGCCCCCCCGTCTTGAGAAAGGTCCCCTCCTCGGCCCTCACAAAGTCGAGCCGGGTCGGATCGTAGGTCACGAAGAGCGGGGCGCTGTAGAGGCTGTTCACCTCGTCGATGCGGGCCTCCAGGGAAAACTCCTCCCCGGCGTTGACCAGGGCGGGCCCCTGGAAAAAGAGACGGGCCTGCTGCTGCACCACGGGGATTTCCAGAGGAGGCAGGGTGACGAGTTCAACCCCCTCCCCCGCCGCCGGATCCGAAAGGGACGCGCCTGCAGGCGAAGCAGCCTCAGGAAGTGGCCCGGGAGCGATGGCCGAAGGCGCCACCGGAGGGACCGGAACAGGGGGTTCCGGGGAGAGACCGGCCGGGGGAACCGTCTTGGGAGCCTCTCCCGCCGGAAGGACGGAAGAGGGCTCGGCGCCCGTCGCCAACGGGGGGACTGAGTCCAATCCCGGCCCCGGCGCGGGGACCGATTCGGGCGGCGCCTCCGGGAAGGGGATCGGAGTGGTTTCCGGACTTCCGGTCGGAAGGGCCTCGGGAGCCGTCATCGCCGCGGGTGTCGGAACCGGCAGGGCCTCGGGAAGGAGGGGCTCGGCCCCCTTGACCCCGGGAGCCAGGGGAACGGGAGGCTGCTCGGTCTCCGCCTCGAAGGACTTGGCGAAGGCGCCGAAATTGGGGCCGGCCTTCAGGTCATCCTCGCCGCCCGACCAGATGGTGGCCAACTCGGCGCTCGGCATGTCGACGCTGCGTACGATGTGGGGGGTGATGGAAAGGAGGATTTCCCTCTTGCTCTTGTTGTTCCCATGGCTCGTAAAAAGGCTTCCAAGCAGGGGGATTGACCCTAGACCTGCGATTGTACTTTTGTTCTTTGACTTGTCGTCACGAATCAGGCCACCGATGACTGTCCGCTCACCATCGCTCAAAGTTAAAGTAGTCTGAGCGTTTGTTGTAGAGATCACCAAAGGCGTTGTTCCACTGTCCAAAGCAGCCAGCCGCGTTGCATTGCTAACCTCCAGGTTGATCTTGGTAATAATGGTGCCGTCCAGTTGGATGGCCGGCTCGACATCGAGCTTGACCCCGACGTCAACATACTGAATATTCTCAGAGGTCTGGTCGCCATTGATAGTGACGGTGATCACAGGCTCTCGACTGCCAATATGGACCTTAGCCTTTTCCTTGTTTTTCACCCTGATCCGCGGATTAGCCAGAGTTTCCGAATCTGAGAGCTGCTTCTTAAGATCGAAGGTCGCTGTCGGCAGAGTGTAAAAGGTACGCAGATCACTAAGCCCACTGACAAGGTTCGAAGCCAGACCGGTCTCTGTCCCTCCGGTACTTGTGGTAGTGGTACTCCCGGAAGTCAGAGAATCTGCGACGATTTTCCCTCCGGGATTGGCCAAGCCGACACTGACCGAATAGTTGCTCAGCTTTGGTCCAAAAAGAAGATCATCTGTATGATTAACTTCGACAAGTTCGAGGGTGAACACGACTTCTGAGTCGGCACGGTCTGCCGCTTCGATGATCTGCTGGGCCAGGCGGATGACGTCGGGCTCGTCCCGGATGACCAGGGCGTTAAGCTCCTCGTGGACGTAGATCTTCCGAAGCTGCAGCATGGTGCGCAGCAGGTTGACCGCCTTCTTGGCGTCGATGTTGGAGAGGTAGAAGATCTGGACCAGCTGGTCCTTGTACTGCTTCTCCTTCTCCCGGGTCTTGGGGTAGATGATGATGGTCTTGGTGTTGAGGACCTTCTTCCCCAAATTGTTCATCCGCAGCAACAGCTCGAGGGCCTGGGCGAAGGTGGCCTTCTCCAGGAAAACCGTCACCGACTGGGAGCGGATATCCTCGTCGAAGATGAAGTTGATCCCCGAGAGGCGGGAGACCACGTTGAAGGCGTCCTTGAGATCGGCCTGCTTGAACTTGAGGGTGATCGCCTGGTCGGAGCTCAGCTCCAGCTCCTGCCCGTCGACCATGGTGCTGCGCCCCTTCTTGACCTTCTCCATCAGCTCCAAGGCCTGCGGATGGCCGGGCTTAATCAGGAGGGCCTGGTCGAGCGCCTGGCGGGCCTGGTTGAACTTGCGGTCCCGGTAGAACTGCTCGGCCTGGCCCAGAAGCTCCTCCACCCTCAGGGCCTCCCGGGCCCGCTTCAGTTCCTGGCGGCCCGCCTCCACCGTGGGGTCGAGGGCTACCGCCTGGTTGAATTCGATCACAGCCTCGGCATGGGAACCCTTGTCCAGGAACCGTCGCCCCTTCCGGAGATGATCCAAAGCTGCCATATTGCGGGCGTTGTGAAGACCCATCCGATATTCCTGCCGATCCGGATTTTTCTCCACGGCTTCGAAATAGCGGGCCACTGCCTCATCGTACCTCTCCTGGAGGATCAGGTCCTGTCCGGCCTGGAAAGCCCGGGGTCCTGCGCAACCGGCGGTGACAAGCAGGAGCAGCAGGACGAAAACCCTGCACCATTTCAGACTATTCATTGGGAACCTCTTGCATCGGCATGGGCTCAGATCCTTCGGGCATTTCGGGTGACGGGACACCCCCTGCTCCCACCTCTCCCCCTGCCCCACCCTGCTGGAAGGAGTCCTGCGGGAAGACCGGCTGGGGGCGGGCCGGGCTGAATCCGAAGGGGCGTGTCGGGGGCGTGGCAGAGCGACCGGAGGTTCTCATCTGCATGGGAACCAGGGGGCCCTGTTCCACCAGGGGAATGACGATGGGGGAACCTTCCTCCCCCCTGCGGATGGTAAGGCGCTCCGGGGTGATCTCGCTGGCGTGAAATTCCCCTCCCCGTCCGAAGCGGTCACCCTTTTTGACCAGGAAGATTTCGCCGCCCGAGGAGAGAAAAATGGTCCATTCCCCTTCCTTTTTCAAAAATCCGAGGAAGGTGAACCGGGCCAGTTCCTGCCGCACCACGTCCACCGGGGGCGGAGGGGGAGGAGGCGCGACGACCGGCGGAGGGGGAGGTGGTGGGGGCGCAGGTGGTTTCTCCACGAACAGGGTTCCGAAGAGATCCCTCCGGACTCCGGGGAATTTCACCTTTTCCTTCTCCAGAAGTTCCAGCCGCACCGAGGGTCCGAAGGCGCTCCCCGTCTCTTTCCCCCGGGTCTCTGGCCGGGGCCGGGTCGACTGTTTCCCAGCCTGTGCCGGAACCCGCTCCTGGCGGGGGGAGGC
>JBFHXN010000042.1:0-11822 GCA_041598955.1 Desulfuromonadales bacterium
ACCCGCTGCCAGGTGCGGCTGATCTCGAGGCGACGGAGGGTTTCCAGCCCCCCCGGCCGGCCGGTGCCGAGCTCGATCAGCAGCAGGTCGGGGGCGATCTCCCGGATCCGGGAGAGGGGATT
Organism: Desulfuromonadales bacterium; assembly: GCA_041598955.1. GTDB lineage: Bacteria > Desulfobacterota > Desulfuromonadia > Desulfuromonadales > JBFHXN01 > JBFHXN01. The sequence goes on from JBFHXN010000042.1 coordinate 123, forward strand.
GGCCCCATGGGTGGCGCACTGGACCACGTACCCCTCGGCGGTAAGCCTCTCGGTGAGGGCCTCGCAGAGCTCCAGATCGTCGTCGACTATGAGGACAAGAAAATTGCGTCCCATCCGAGCTCCTGCCGGAGGTCCAGAACAGTCCCGCGCCTAGGAGCCCCCGTCCTCGTGCTTGGCCCAGGAATCCCGCAGGGTGGCTGCCCGGTTGAAGACCGGGGCCCCGGCTCGGGAATCCTTGGCGTCGACGCTGAAGTATCCCAGCCGCTCGAACTGGAAACAGCTCTCCGGCGCCGCCTCGGCCAGGGCCGGCTCCAGCCGGCAGTCGGGGAGCCGCTCCAGGGAGGCGGGGTTGAGCTGTGTGCGGTAATCCTCGCCGGGGGTGGGGGCCGTGAGGAGCCGGTCGTAGAGACGCACCTCGGCCCGCAGGGCGTGGAAGGCGGAGACCCAGTGAATGGTCCCCTTGACCTTTCGCCCGTCCGGAGCCGATCCGCCGCGGGTGGAGGGATCGTAGCTGCAGCGCAGCTCCACCACTTCGCCGGTCTTCTCGTCCCTCACCACGCTCTCGCAGCGGATGAAATAGGCGTAGCGGAGGCGAACCTCCCGGCCCGGAGCGAGGCGGAAGAACTTCTTGGGGGGATCCTCCATGAAATCCTCCCGCTCGATATAGAGCTCCCGGGAGAAGGGGACCATGCGGGTGCCGAGCTCCGGGCGCTGGGGATGGTTCTGGGCCTCGAACTCCTCCACCTCGCCTTCGGGGTAGTTCTCGATGACCACCTTGAGGGGGCGAAGCACGGCCATGGCCCGGGGGGCCCGCTCGTTGAGATCTTCCCGCAGGGCATCCTCGAGAATCCCCATGTCGATCCAGCTGTCGCTCTTGCCCACCCCGATGCGCTCGCAGAAGCTGCGGATCGCCTCGGGGGTGTAGCCCCTCCGTCGCAGGCCGGCCAAAGTCGGCATGCGGGGGTCGTCCCACCCCCCCACATGCCCCTCCCGGACGAGCTCGAGGAGCTTGCGCTTGCTCATCACCGTGTAGCCGAGGTTGAGCCTTGCAAACTCGATCTGCTGGGGACGGCAGGGGACCGAGACGTTGGCCAGCACCCAGTCGTAGAGGGGGCGATGGTCCTCGAACTCCAGGGTGCAGATGGAATGGGTGATCCCCTCCAGGGCGTCGGAGATGGGGTGGGCGTAGTCGTACATGGGGTAGATGCACCAGGCATCCCCGGTGCGGTAGTGGGGCACCCTCTGGATGCGGTAGAGAACCGGGTCCCGCAGGTTCATGTTGGGGGAGGCCATGTCGATCTTGGCCCGCAGCACATGGGCCCCGTCGGGGAACTCGCCGGCCCGCATGCGGGTGAAGAGGTCCCGGTTCTCCTCCACGGAGCGGCTCCGGAAAGGGCTCGCCTTTCCCGGCTCCGTCAGGGTGCCGCGGTAGGCCCTGACCTCCTCGGCCCCCAGGCTGTCGACATAGGCCTTGCCCTGGTCGATCAGCTCCAGGGCGAAGTTGTAGAGACTCTCGTAGTAATCGGAGGCGAAATACCTGTGCTTCCCCCAGGGGAAGCCGAGCCAGGCCACGTCGCGCTCGATGGCCTCGGCGTACTCGATGCTCTCCTTCTCCGGATTGGTGTCGTCGAACCGCAGGTGGCAGCGTCCGCCGAACTCGGCGGCCAGCCCGAAGTTGAGGCAGATCGACTTGGCGTGGCCGATATGAAGATAGCCGTTGGGCTCCGGGGGGAAGCGGGTCACGACCTGCCCCTGGTTCTTGCCGGCCCTGAGGTCTTCACTGATGATGTTGCGGATGAAATTGGCGGGGAGTGCTGTTTCGGGGGTATTCATGGGCTGGATCATCCTTCGTCCGGTCTATTGATGGGGGCGGCGCCGCCAGGGGCGCTCAGCCGACTTCCAGTTCGAGTTCGCGGCCGAGGTCGAGGGGGGCGAGCAGGACGACGGCGTGGGCCGAGATCCCCTCCCCCCGTCCCTCGAAGCCGAGCTCCTCGGTGGTGGTGGCCTTGACGTTGACCTGAGAGATATCGGCGCCGCAGGTTTCGGCGATCCGGGCGACCATCTCCCGGATGAAGGGGGCGAGCTTGGGGCGCTGGGCGATGACCGTGGCGTCAAGATTCCCCAGAATCCATCCCTTGGTCCGGGCCAGGGCGGCCACGGCGGCAAGGAGCTTCAGGCTGGAGACCCCCCGGTAGGCCGGGTCGGTGTCGGGAAAGTGGCGGCCGATGTCTCCCTCGCCGATGGCGCCGAGCATGGCGTCGCAGATGGCGTGGAGCAGCACGTCGGCATCGGAATGCCCGAGCAGACCCAGGGCATAGGGGATTTCCACCCCCCCCAGGATCAGCTTGCGCTCCGGCACCAGCCGGTGGACGTCGTAACCGTGCCCGATGCGCATCATGGCGCCCCTCCTTCGCCATCGACCAGAAAGGCCCGGGCCATCTCCAGATCCTCCGGGGTGGTGATCTTGATGTTGCGGTAGCTCCCCTGCAGCATCGCCACAGGCAGCCCCAGGCGCTCCACCAGACTGGCGTCGTCGGTGCCGCGGAAACCCTCTTCGAGGGCCCGGCGATGGGCCTCTCGAATCAGCCCCAGACGGAAGACCTGCGGGGTCTGGGCCTGCCAGAGCCGGCTGCGGTCGGGGCTTCCCTTGACCATCCCCTCCTCCACCTCCTTGATGGTGTCCTTGACGGGGACCCCCAACAGCGAGGCGCCCACCCCGGCCGCCGCCTCGAGCAGGGGGGCGATGAGGGGAGAGGGGCAAAAGGGGCGAACCCCGTCGTGGATGACGACCAGGTCATTCTCCCCGCCGTCGCAGGCCTCCAGACCCAGACGCACCGAATCCTGCCGCTCGGCTCCTCCCGGCACCACCTGGTGCACCTTGGCGAAACCGTAGCGCCGGACGATCTGTTCACGACAGAAGGGGATCTCTTCAGCGGGGGAAACGACCAGGATCCGGTCGACCTTCGGATGGGATTCGAACAGGGAGAGGGTGTGGGCGAGGATCGGGCGCCCGGCGAGTTCGAGGTACTGCTTGTTGATCTCGGCGCCCATGCGCCGGCCAAGGCCGGCGGCGGGGATCAGAACAAATACGCGCATCGGACTCCGGCCCGGCAGTGCCCTGGTGAGGCTGCGGTTCAGATCCGGGCAGGGGAGCCCGGATCGGAACCGCTCTGGAAACTGGTGGATGGATGCCGGCCGGGCCGGCGATATCAGCTAAGGGGGAAAGACGCGCTCAACTGCCGTTCCGGCAGGGCCTTACGGAGTCAGTGGAAAATCCCCTCCAGCCGGGCCACCACTTTCTCCTCCTTGGCTCCCTCGACCAGGGCCACTTCCTTGACAAGGAGCTTGCGGGCCTGCTCGAGGAATTTCTTTTCGCCGTAGGAGAGCTCCTTGCCCCCCTTGAGCAGGTAGAGCTCCCGAAGGACCCTGGCCACCTCGTAGAGGTTGCCCGACCTGATCTTCTCGGTATACTCCCTCTGGCGCCTGCTCCAGGAGGCCACCTTGTCCAGCCCCTTGGGCTCCTCGAGGATGCCGTAGACGGTGGAAACCTTCTCCTTCTCGATGGGGCTGCGCAGCCCGACCAGCTTGACGTTGGCCGTCGGCACCATGATCTTCATGTCGCCGTCGAAGATCCGCAGGATGTAGAAATCCTGCCGTCCACCTCCGACATCCTTGGCTTCGATCGCTTCGATGACTCCTACGCCCTGGGCGGGATAAACCGCCATATCTCCAATCTTAAACATCGAAAACTTTCCTCCATTCGGGAAGTTAACAATTTACCACGCCAGGGCCCAAACGTCAACAACGGGGGGGCTTTTCGATTCCTCCCGGCGATCTTCCTCCTTTGCGCTGGCCCACGCACCTCCGCTGTGATAGGCTCCCCGAATTCCCCGGGAGGTCACCCCTATGCGCCGACTCTTCCTGCTTCTGCTGCCGGCCCTGCTCCTGCTTCTCCCCCCTCTCCCCGAGGCTGCTGCGGAGGAACCGACCGAGGTTCTCTCCTTCGCCGACGCCCTCTTCGGGGAGGGGGACTTCTACCGCGCCATCACCGAATACAAACGGTTTCTCCACCTCTGGCCCGCCGATGCAGCCGCACCGCGAGCCGCCCTGCGCATCGGCGAGAGCTATCTCGGCGGACGGCGCTGGGATCAGGCCGACGCCGCGCTCCTCTCCGTCATCCGGAGCTATCCCGACTCTCCCGAGGCTCTCGAGGCCCTGCGTCTGCATGCGGAGAGCGCTTTTTCGCGGGGAGACTTCCCCCTCGCCCGGGAACGCTATCGCCGCTTTCTCGCCACGGCCGAAGCGGAAGCCCTCCGGAGTCGGGCCCGCCTGAAAATTGCCTGGACCCTCATCGAAGAGGGGCACCTCGACCTCGCCAGGGCCGAACTTTCCGGACTCGACACCCCCGAGGCCTCGGCACTCTCCACCGCCCTGACCCGTCTCGACCACCTCCCCACCAAGTCTCCCGCTCTGGCCGGAGGCCTCTCCGCCCTCCTCCCCGGAGCCGGGCAGCTCTATGTCGGTCGCCCCCGGGACTCCGCCCTCGCCTTTCTCCTCAACGCCGCCTTCATCTGGGGGGCGGTGGAATCCTTCGACCGGGGCAACGACGTGGCCGGCGGGATCCTGCTTTTTTTCGAGGCCGGATGGTACGGCGGCAACGTCTTCAACGCCGTCAACCACGCCCACCGAATCAACCGCGACCGGAGGGAGGAGGCGAAAAAGGCCATCCGCCCCCGCTTCGCTCTGCTCTCATCCCCAGCGGCGGATGGAACCCTGGTCGGCCTGTCGCTTCGCTTCTAGCGACCCGCCCGCCGGAGAGAAAAGGAGGTCGATCACCATGCGCATCGCCGTCATCGGTGCCGGAGCCCTCGGTCTCTACTACGGGGCCCTTCTGCAGAGGGGGGGGCACGAGGTCCGGTTTCTCCTGCGCCGCGATTACGAGACCATCTCCGCCGCGGGGCTCACCGTCACCTCTGCGGGGGGAGACTTCCATCTCGCCTCCGTCAGGGGATTCCGTGATTCTCGGGAGATGGGGCCTGTCGATCTCGTTCTCGTCGGCCTCAAGACCTACGCCAACCACCGCCTGGTCGAGCTGGTCAGCCCCCTGATGGCTTCCGCCGAGGCCGTTCTCACCCTGCAGAACGGCCTGGGCAACGAGGAGCTCCTCGCCGCCGCCTTCGGACCCCGGAAAGTGCTGGGGGGAATCGCTTTTCTCTGCGCCAACCGGGGTGAACCGGGGACGGTCCACCATCTGGGGGAGGGGCGCATCCGCCTGGGGGAATTCTCCGGGGGCCCCTCGCAACGGGCCGAGAGGATCGCCGCTCTTTTCTCCGCCGCCGGCATCCCCTGCCAGGCCGTCCCCGACCTCATCCGGGCCCGATGGGAAAAGCTGGTCTGGAACATCCCCTTCAACGGCCTCTGCGCCCTGACGGGCAAAGACGTCACCGAACTCCTCGACCACCCGCCGACCCGAACCGAGGTGCTCGCGATCATGGGGGAGGTGGTCGCCGCCGGAAACGCCCAGGGGCTCACCGAGCCGATCGACCCCGACACCTTCATCCCCCGACTGGTGGCCATGACCGAGGGGATGGACCACTACCGCCCCAGCATGATGCTCGATCGCCTCGGCTCCCAGCCCCTTGAGCTGGAGGCCATTTACGGGATTCCCCTGCGCACCGCCGCCGCCCGGGGGGCGACCATGCCCAGGGTCGGGCTGCTCCATGCCCTGCTGGAGCTCGGGGAACTCCGCTGAGAGGAACCTCCGATCGCCATATGGCGCCACCCGGGGTGACAATCTCGGTCGCCCCGGCCCTCCCCCCGAGGACTCTTTATCCCGGCGATAGACCGCCACCCTCTTTTTTAATGCCAAAACGACACGGGGCCTCTCCCTGGCCGGATTATTGCATCTCTCCCCGAGACATGGCACGGCCTTCGGGGCATTTCCAGAGCTTCCGTCGTCCTGCCCATTTCCCCCAATGGAGGTTTCCATGAAACTGGCCAAGCTCGTTCTCGGACTGCTCATCGCCACCCAGCTCAGCGGCTGCCTGCTGACCAAGGTGGTGACCGTCCCCATGCGCGTCGGCGCCGCCGTCATTTCGATCATCCCGGTGGTCGGGAACACCGCCCACGACGCCATCGATACCGCTGCCGCGGTTGTCGACGACGTTCCCCTGTAGACAGGACCCGGCTTTTTCCGATCCTGAACAAAAAAGAGAGGGCCCGCACCAAGCGGACCCTCTCTTTTTTTCCCGTCGGGGGAGCTCCCCTTGCCGCCACCCTTTCAGGCATGGTCAAACCCCGGACTCGGGCCGTTGATCATCGTCGATAGGGGCGCAGGACGATCTCTCCGACATCCCGAACCTCCCCCTTTTTCACCTGACGACACCCCCCGGCCCCCGGCCCGAGAAGACCGTAGGGTTCCCCGGCCGTGGGCTGCCCCCGGGTGCGGGTGCGGGCCGCCAGGCACCAGTTCCCCCCCTGGGGAAGATAGAGCAGAAAACGGCCGTCCTCTCCCGCCGCCGGCGAGGTCGCGTCGGGCATCCGGTGGGTATCGAGGTCCCGGTAGGCCAGGACGAATCCTCCCGCCACCCCCTTTCCCTCCCCATCGACCAGGCGCCCGGTGAAACCGGTGTCCCCTGCCGTCAGCGTCCCCTCCCTCATCAGCGTCGGCCGAACCACACCCTGCAGCAGGAAATCGGCGCGGGTGGTGCTCCCCTCACGCACCGCCACGGGGTTTCGTTTCGGAAGGGCCCAGGCATCGCCGGGCCGGGGCGGGCCTGCGTCGGCCCCCCCTCCCCGCCAGCGGGCCACCAGGTGATAGGAGCCGGGAACCAGGTCGAGAAAATAGCGTCCCTCCCCGTTCACGAGGGCCTCGAAATCGGCCGGGCCCCTGAGCCCTCCCCGCGCACTGCGATAGGCATAGACAAAGGCCCCGGCCGCCGGCAGCCCCTGGCGGTCGGTCACGGAACCGGCGATCCCCGTCGGCCCCTCAAGCGCCCCCTCCTCCCGGGAAGCCGCCGCCGGGAGACAGGCGGCCAGCAACAGAATCAAAAGGGCGGAGAAGCCCAGGGACAGGGCGACTCTCTTCCCGTGGTCGGCCTTTGGACCCGTCACTCCCCTTCAACCCCTCCCCCCCGGCCGCTGCAGATCCCCCGCTTGCTCGACCGGATGAAATCGATGAGCATCCGAACATCGGCGGTCAGTGCGGGGTCGGCCTCCAGCTGCGCCAGGGCCACCTGAAGACGAAGCCCCGTGCGGAAAATGGTCTTGAAGGCTTCCCGGACGGCACGGATGCGCGGGGCGTCGAAGCCATTGCGCTTGAGCCCCACGGTGTTGATCGCCCGCACCCGGCTGATCCCGTCGTTGATACAAAAAGGTGGAACGTCCTTGTTCGCCCCCGAGCCCCCGCGCATCATGGCGAAGGTGCCGATCCGGACGAACTGGTGGACCTGGCAGTTTCCCGAGATGATGGCCCGGTCGCCGACCTCCACGTGCCCCGCCAGCAGGGCGCCGTTGACCAGGATGACATGGTTGCCGATGAGGCAGTTGTGGGCCACGTGGCTGTTGACCATGAAGTAGTTGCCGTTGCCGACCACCGTTCTTGTCCCGGGGCGATTCCCCCGGTGGATGGTGACCCCTTCCCTGATGACGTTGCCGTCGCCGATGACCGTGTAGGCCTCCTCGCCGTGGTAGCCCAGATCCTGCGGGTCATAGCCGACCACGGCCCCGGGATGGATGGCGTTGTTCGCCCCGAGGGTTGTCCAGCGGCCGATGGTGGCGCCGTGCAGGACCCGGGTGTTCGGGCCGATCTCCACATCGGCATCGACAAAGACCTGGGGCCCGATCTCCACCCCTTCGGCAAGGCGGGCCGAGGGATCGACGAAGGCACTGGGGTGAATGGTGGGCATGGTGGTCTATTCTCCTCTGAAATTTAGGGGACAGGAGCTGATTCTGCAACGGGAGCAGGGGGGTTTCAAGAGAATTTTTCCCCGGGACAATTCCTGCCCAGCCTCTACTCCCAGGCCCACCGGCACCCCAGGCGAAAAAAGGCCCCTCGGGAGACTCCCGGGGGGCCTTTCATGTCCTGGAACCGGGCTGCGCCCCTCAGTTGATCTGGTCGATGTTGCCGTTCTTCACCTGGAGGAGAAAAAGCACCTTCTCAGCCTCCCCCTGGAGGTTGAAGCTGGTGGCCCCCGTCACCCCGGGATAGTTCTGCAGCCGCGAGAGGGCCAGGCGCAACTCCTCCCGGGAGCCGATCTCCTCCCGGGCGAGAAGGCTCAAAAGGATCAGGGCCGTGTCGTAGGCCTGGGCCTCGAGAATGGAGGGTTCCTCCCCGTAGGTCTGGTAGTAGAGGTCGACGAATTCCTTGACGAAGGGGTAGGGGCTGTAGCGGAAAAAGCCGTCGACGAAGACCGCTTTTTCGACGTACTTCCCCGCCCTGCGGACCAGATCGGGGGAGTTCCAGCCGTTGATCCCCAGGAGCTGGACCCCCTCCAGGCCGTAGAAGGCCAACTGGGGGGCGATCAGACCGACCCTTTCGGCATAGTCGGGGATGAAGAGGGCGTCGAAGGTCACCGCCGGGAGCTTGGGGGCCTGGGGGAGGGGCTCCCCGGAACCCTCTGCGAGGGGGGGGGAGGCCTCCTCCTCGGGAGCATCGGGATTCTCCCCTTTGAAACGGAGGATCTGCCGGCGAAAGTCGGTCGATTTGACCGGGTAGCTCTCCACTTCGACCACCAGGCCGCCGAGCTTCTTCACCTCCTGGGCAAAGAGTTCGGTCAGCTCTTCCCCCTGTTTTTCCTGGGGATGAAGCACTCCGAAGGCCGTGATCCCACGGTCGGTCACCGCGTAGCGGGCCAGGGCCCGGGCCTGCATCTGGTTGGTGAGGGAGTTGCGGTAAACGTAGTCCCCCGTCTCCGGGACCCCCTCCCGGTGGGAGAGGGCGATCATGGGGATCCCTTCCTCCTGGGCCCGCTGGGCGGCCCCCAGGGCAGCGTTGGCCGAGAGGGGACCGATGATCGCCATCACCCGCTCTTCGTTGGCCAGCTGGGCGATGGCCTTGGCGCTCTGCTCGGGATCTGTTCCGGTGTCGCGAAAGATGAAGCGCACGGGGGGGTGCTCCGCCTCATGCACCTTGCCCGCCAGCTCGATCCCCCGCCGGGCCAGGGTGCCGAAGGTGGCGTAGCGCCCGGAAAGGGGGAGGATGACCCCGACGGTGTCCCGCTGCAGCCAGCGCCCTCCGGCGAGCCGATCCTGAAGCTGTGCCACCTCCCGCCGATAGGGAAAGGGGGTGGAGTCCCGCTGTAGCTCTTCCACCAGCTGCCTCGCCGCCGCGGTCCGCCCGGCGGCCAGAGCCCTCCAGGCCCTCTGCAGTGTGGCATCCTGGCCGATGGCGGTCCCCTTGAAGAGAAAGGCCGCCTCCTCCAGCTCCCCATCCCCCAGGGTTCCCCCCAGGATTCGATGGGCCTCGGCCAGAATCGGATCCCGCTCTCCCCCCAGATCGAGGGCCTGGCGCAGGAAAAAAAGTCCCTTGAGGGGCTGTCCCTGCCGGGCGTGCCCCTTGGCGAGGGCGGCGAAGAGCCGGGCCTTGTCGGTCTCGAAGAGGGGGGCCTGCTGCAGGGGGAGGAGCAGGGCCATCCCCCCGACCGTCTCCCCCGTTTCGACGAGGGCAACCCCCTCGATGAAACGGGCCTCGGTGCCGCGGCGGTCGGCGGGAATCCGCTCCAGGTAGAGCAGGGCCTCGGGATAGCGCCCCTGGTCGAGGAAGATCCGGGCCATGTAGAGGGTGGCCTTGTCGAGGAGGGGGGAATCGGCATGGCGCACCAGGAATCCCCGGAAGACGACCAGAGCCTCGTCCTTCTCGCCGCTCCGGTAAAGGGCGACACCCTGCTCGAAGGCGGTCTCGGCCTCGGCGACGGCGGCCGGAGAGGCGACAGTCCCTTCCACCGGGGCACCCACCACCGGCGACGGCTCCAGGCCCTGTATCAGCCCCAGCAACAGCACCCCTGCGACATACCGACGACTCATTGTTCTCCCCCCGCGCCCCTCTTCGGGACGGTTAGCCGAACAGTTCCTTGACCTTGTCGAAAAAGCCCTTCCCCAGGGGATTGACCTCTTCCCCTCCCTCCCGGGCGAACTCCTCGAGCAGCTCCTTCTGGCGCTGGGTGAGGCGGGTCGGCGTCTCCACCCGCAGCACCACCAGCTGATCCCCCCGGCCGTACCCCTGCAGGACAGGGATCCCCTTGCCCGAGAGTTTGAGGACCTTACCCGACTGGGCCCCGGCGGGAACCTTGATCTTGACCTTCCCCTCCAGCGTGGGGACTTCCAGTTCCGCCCCGAGGGCGGCCTGGGCGAAGGAAATGGGGACCTCGCAGATGACCTCCTGCCCCTCCCGCTGGAAAATGGGATGCTCCTTGACGGTGATCACCACGTAGAGGTCCCCGTCGGGGCCCCCTCCGGTTCCGGGCTCTCCCTCGTTGGAGAGCTTGAGCCGGGTCCCCGACTCGACACCCGGCGGAATGCGCAGGCTGAGGTTTTTCTTCCCCCGCACCTTGCCGCTCCCCCGGCAGTCGGGGCAGGGATCCTCGATCACCCGCCCCTCCCCGCCGCAATGGGGGCAGGGGCGGGTAAGGGAGAAGAATCCCTGCTGGTACCGGACCTGGCCGGCCCCCTGGCAGGTGGAGCAGACCTTCGGACTGCTTCCCTTGCGGGCCCCGGAGCCGCCGCACCCTTCGCAGGAGAGGTGGCGGGGGATCTGCACCTTGGTTTCCAGGCCGAAGGCCGCCTCCTCGAAGGAGACGGTCAGATTGTATCGCAGATCATCGCCGCGCCGCCCCCGACCCCGGCGTCCCCCGCCGGCGCCGAAGATATCGCCGAAGATGTCCCCAAAAATGTCTTCGAAGGGGGCCCCCCCGAACCCGCCGGAGGAAAAGCCCCCGCCGCCGACCCCGGCATGGCCGAACTGGTCGTAGGCGGCACGCTTCTGCCCGTCGGAGAGAACGGCGTAGGCCTCGGAGAGCTCCTTGAACTTCTCCTCGGCCTCCCGGTCCCCCTGGTTCTTGTCCGGATGGTGCTGGAGGGCGAGCCTGCGGTATGCCTTCTTGATCTCGGTCTCGCTGGCGTTGCGGTTGACGCCGAGGACCTCGTAGTAATCCCGTTGGGCCAATCTCTTGATTCCCTGGCGAAGGCGCGTGACTCTCTCTTCCGCCGGCTGGTGCTGCTCAGGCTGAACGGCAACAGGAGCCGGGGATTTCCCCCCGGCTCCTGCTCCACCCTATTTATTCCTCTCGAAGCGAAGGGCTACTTCTTCCCCTCGTCGACATCCTCGAATTCGGCATCGACCACTCCCTCGTCGGCCTTTTTCTCCCCTTCAGCTCCCGCGGCACCCTCGGCGCCGGCGGCCTGGGCCTGGGCATACATCACCTCGGCCAGCTTGTGGGAGGCCTGGGCGAGGGCCTCGGTCTTCTTGACGATCTCCTCCTTGTCGCTCCCCTCCATGGTGGTCTTGAGATCGGCGGCGGCCTTTTCGATCTCCTCGCGGGTGGCCGCATCGATCTTCTCGCCATGCTCCTTGAGGGACTTCTCGGTGGTGTAGACCAGGGAGTCGGCCTGGTTGCGCGCCTCGATCAGCTCGCGCTTCTTCTTGTCCTCGCCGGCGTGGGACTCGGCATCCTTGACCATCTTCTGGATCTCCTCCTCCGAGAG
>JBFHXN010000043.1:0-11812 GCA_041598955.1 Desulfuromonadales bacterium
AGGTGTTGCCGGTTCGGAACCAGATTTTCCTGCGCCAGAGAAGGTTTTCCGACCGCCCCTTGACCTCCACCTGCATGACTTGGTCGGCCTTGCTCGAACTGATCGGCACCAGGGTCTCGTTGGCGGCGACAATCGCAAGAGAGACCAGCAGTCCCAGGCCGAGCAGGGGGGAGGTGAGACGCCAGAGGCTGATTCCTCCGGAGCGCATGGCCGTCAGTTCGTTGGTCCGGGAGAGTCCTCCGACAGTGAGAAAGACAGCCAGGAGGATCGCCAGAGGCGCTACCTGCACCGCTACCTGGGGGATGCTGGCAGAAAAATAGAGGAGGTAATGGGACAGACGGGCCTGGTGTTTAACGAAATTATCGACCTTGTCGAAGAACTCGACGACCAGGAAGAGTCCGACGAAGCTTCCCAGCGCAAGAAGGAAGATGCGGCGGAAATGGGAGAGGATGTAGCGGGTGACGAGGCGCAAGGTGATCAGCTCCGGCGGAAAATCCGGCGGCGAAGGCGTTCCGCCAGATCCTGAATGCGGTCCAGGGCGGCAAGACGCCTCTCCCGGGCGGTCATCTGGAACAGGGCGATGCCGCAGCCCAGAAAAAGAAGGTTGGGTGCCCACATGGCCAGGGGAGGGGAGAGGATTCCCCCTTCTCCCAGGGTCTTGGCCCCGGTGATCAGGACGAAGTAGATCAGGGAGATTCCCAGGGCGAGGGCGAAACCTCCGCCCCGTCCCGAGCGGCTCGACTGGATCCCCAGGGGCATCCCGACCAGGGCGAAAAGCAGGGGGGCCAGGGGGAGGGCGAAACGCTGATGGAATTCGACCCGAAGGGCGTTTCGTTCCTCCATTGTTGTCGCCTGGGCGAGAGCCTGATCCAGCTCCTCCAGGGTCTTCTCCTTGTCTTTCTTCTTCTGGCCGGTGGCCTCCGAACCGTTCGCCTGGGTGCCGAGGTTCAGGTTGATATCGTAGGTGGCGAAGCGGACCACCTGGTAGACGTCCTCCCGCCCATCCCGGACCCGGCGCTGAATGGAGCCGTCCTGCAGCCGCAGGGTCATCACCAGGCGCTCCCGGTCAGAGATGATGCGGCCGCTGCTGGCCAGGATAACTGCCGGGGTCTCGGAGACCCTCTCGTCGGAGATGAAGACCTCCTTCATGATTCCGCGCTGCTCCTCGACTTCGCCAGCGTAGACGACGAGGCCGTCAAAGCCGTCGTTGAATATCCGGGGCTGGATGCCGATGGTGGCCTGGCTGTTGAGAATCTGGAAAGCCTGGACGCGGAAGGCGTAGGCTCCCTGGGGCTGGCCGTAGATGGTGAGAAAGGCTGTGGCCAGGCTGGCCAGAAGGGCCAGGAGCAGAACGGGGCGCGCCATGCCGTAGAGGCTGACCCCGCAGGACTTGAGGGCGACGATTTCACTGTCGGCGGAGAGCCGGCCGAATCCGAGCAGAATGCCCAACAGAAAGGCGATGGGGATGGTGATGACGAAAAAGGAGGGGAGTAGATAGAGAAAGAGCTTGAGCACCTCCAGGGGAGGGATCCCCCGGTTGATGACCAGTTCCACCAGTTTCAGAATCCGCCCCATGAGAAGGACGAATGTGAAGACGGTCAGCCCCAGAAGGGTGGGGACGAAGACCTCCTTGAGGAGGTAGCGGCTGATTCGGAGGCGTACCATGGGCGGGAATGTTATTACAGTTTGCAAGGGCTGTAAACAGGCTTCGGAGGTGATTTTTCCCTTGCCCTGGGGGGAAGCGCGTGCTATACAGTTGCGCTGTTGTCAATACGCACGCCTTCTGACCCGAACGGATTGGTGCCCGGCTCCTGCCGGGGTCCTTCGGGGCTGACGGAGGCGGAGGAAAAAACCATCCCAGGCAAGGAGAAGCACCAGATGTCCCAGATCACCATGAAGCAGCTGCTCGAGGCGGGGGTTCACTTCGGTCATCAGACCAAGCGCTGGAACCCCAAGATGAAGCCCTATATCTTCGGGGCCCGTAACGGCATCTACATCATCGACCTCCAGAAGACCGTCCGTCATTTCAAGACGGCCTACAACTTCCTGCGCGACACCGTGGCCGACGGTGGCCGGGTTCTCTTTGTCGGCACCAAGAAGCAGGCCCACGACGCCATTCTGGAGGAGTCGACCCGCGCAGGGCAGTATTTCGTCAACAGCCGCTGGCTGGGGGGCATGCTGACCAACTTCACCACCATCAAGAAGAGCATCGATCGGCTCAAGAAGATCGAGATCATGGCCCAGGACGGCACCTACGACCTGCTGACCAAGAAGGAAGTGCTCCAGCTCGAGCGGGAGAAGGACAAGCTCGAGAAATGCCTCGGCGGCATCAAGGGAATGGCCAAGCTTCCCGACGCCATCTTCATCATCGATCCCAAGAAGGAGACCATTGCCGTCCAGGAGGCCAACAAGCTGGGCATCCCGGTGGTGGCCGTGGTCGACACCAACTGCGACCCCGACCATATCGATTACGTCATCCCCGGCAACGACGACGCCATCCGTGCCATCCGCCTCTTCGCCACCCGCATGTCCGACGCCTGTGCCGAGGGCCTGCAGCTGCGCGAGACCCGGCTGCGCTCCGATGCCGAAGGGGGCGAGCCCGCCGCCGAGAAGGCCCCGGCCGTCGAAGTTGCCGAAGAGGGCGCCGCCGAAGCCTGACCCCGAGTAGTCACTGAGTCAAAGGGCGGCCCGGAAGCGGGCCGCCTTTTTTCCGAATTCCGCCTGGTAAAGTCATTCTTTACACTATGATAGGCGCGGCGCGGGACGTCTCGCACCGAAGCACGAGGAGGTAAGCACCGTGAGTATCACAGCATCGATGGTCGGTGAGCTGCGCACCAAGACTGGCGCCGGCATGATGGATTGCAAGAAGGCCCTGACCGAAAGCGCCGGGGACATGGACAAGGCCGTTGATATTCTCCGCAAGAAGGGCCTGGCCGCCGCGTCCAAGAAGGCCGGCCGCGTCGCCGCCGAAGGGATGGTCGTGGCCGCCGGCTCCGGAAATCGCGGAGCCGTGGTCGAGGTCAACGCCGAAACCGATTTCGTGGCCAAGAACGAGCTCTTCCAGAAATTCGCCGGCACGGTCGCCGAAGTGGTTCTCTCCAAAGCCCCGGCCGACGTGGAGGCCCTCAAGGCCCTTCCTTTTCCCTCCACCGGACGTACCGTGGGGGAGGAGCTGACCCAGCAGATCGCAACCATCGGCGAGAACATGGACATCCGCCGCTTCGCCCGTTGCGAGGTCTCCTCGGGCGTGGTGGCCAACTACATCCACGGTGCAGGGAAAATCGGCACTCTGGTGGAACTCTCCACCGCCAAGGGTGATGATGCGCGGGTTCTCGATCTGGCCCGGCAGCTTGCCATGCACGTGGCCGCCGCCAGTCCCCAGTACCTGCGTCGGGAAGAAGTTCCCGCCGAGGTGGTGGACAAGGAGAAGGAGATCATGCGGGCCAAGGCCAAGGAATCCGGCAAGCCCGAGAATATCCTGGACAAAATCATCGAGGGGCAGGTGAACAAGTTCTTCGGCGAGGTCTGTCTGCTCGAGCAGGCTTTCGTCATCGACCCCGACCAGAAGGTCGGCAAGGTGGTGGAGAAGCTGGGCAAGGAGATCGGCTCCGAGGTGTTGCTGAGCCGCTACTCCCGCCTCCAGCTCGGCGAGGGGCTGGAGAAGAAGCAGGACGATTTCGCCTCCGAAGTCGCCTCTCTCAGCAAGTAAGCCAACCAGGAAGGTTCCCATGGCAGGCGCGCAACCCAAGTACCGTCGCATTCTGCTCAAGCTGAGCGGCGAAGCCCTGGCCGGTGGTCAGGGGTACGGCATCGACCCGGAAGTGATCAGCGGCATCGCTTCGGAGGTCAAGGAGGTTGTCGATCTGGGGGTCCAGGTCGCCCTGGTCATCGGCGGTGGGAACATCTTCCGTGGCGTGGCCGCGGCCTCCCGGGGGATGGATCGTTCCAGCGCCGACTACATGGGGATGCTCGCCACGGTGATGAACAGCCTGGCCATGCAGGATGCTCTCGAGAAGCTCGGCGCCAGGACCCGCGTCCAGTCGGCCATCGAAATGCAGGAGGTGGCCGAGCCCTATATACGGCGCCGGGCCATGCGGCACCTGGAGAAGGGGAGGGTGGTCATCTTCGCCGCCGGAACCGGCAACCCTTTCTTCACCACCGACACCGCGGCCAGCCTGCGGGCCATGGAGATCGGGGCGGAGATCATACTCAAGGCCACCAAGGTCGACGGGGTCTACAGCGCCGATCCCTTCAAGGACAAGGATGCTGTCAAGTATTCCACGCTGACCTATCTGGAGGTCCTGAAGAAGGGGCTTCAGGTCATGGATGCCACCGCCACCTCACTCTGCATGGACAACAACCTGCCGATCATCGTTTTTGATCTGACCCGGCGGGGGAACATCCAGAAGGTCGTGCTCGGCGAGGACATCGGGACCATCGTCAAAGGAGGGTGATGCAGATGATCGAGAATATCGTTGCCACTGCCCGCAGCAGCATGAACAAAGCCATCGATGCCCTAAAAAAGGAGCTGTCCCGGGTCCGCACGGGGCGGGCTTCGGTCACCCTGCTCGACGAGGTTCGGGTCGACTACTACGGCACCCCCACCCCCCTCAACCAGGTGGGAACCCTGGTGGTGCCCGAACCGAGGCTCATTACTGTTCAGCCCTGGGAGAGGAACCTGATCCCCGAGATCGAAAAGGCCATCCTCAAGGCCGATCTCGGGCTCAATCCGGCCTCCGACGGGCAGCTCATCCGCATCGCCATCCCTCCCCTGACCGAGGAGCGCCGCAAGGAGATGGCCAAACTCATCAAGCGGATGGGAGAGGATGCCAAGATCGCCATCCGCAACGCCCGGCGCGACGCCAACGAGGCCCTGAAAAAGCAGGAGAAGGCCAAGGATATCTCCGAGGACGATCTCAAGCGGGGCGAGAAGCAGGTTCAGGAGATCACGGACAGTTTCACCGAGAAGGTGGATGAGGTCGTCGTCACCAAGGAAAAGGAAGTGATGGAGATCTGATCCGCTCGATCCGCAACATAAAACGACAAGAGGAGAAAAAACAATGGCCATGAAAATCACCGAAGAATGCATTGCCTGCGGTTCCTGCGTCGACACCTGCCCCCTGGGTGCCATCGTCGAGGCCGGCGACAAGTACAAGATCACCGATGACTGCACCGAGTGCCGGGCCTGCGTCGACAGCTGCCCCGTCAACGCCATCGTCGACTGATGTCGCAAAGGGGGGCGCCGGTCACGGCGCCCCCCGTCTTTTGTCCTCTCTCCCCTCCCGCAAGACCCCCCTCTGTCTTATTGCATAAACACTCCGATCATGCTAATTTGACTGCCCCTGGCGGCAGGCGAATTCACCGGTTCCCAAGGTCTTGTCCATGCGCATCCCCCGTCACCTCGCCATCATCATGGATGGCAACGGCCGCTGGGCCGAGCTCTCCTCCCTCCCCCGGATCGCCGGGCATCAACAGGGGGTTGAGACGGCCAGGGAAATCATCGAGGAGTGCCGGTCCCTCGGTGTCCAATACCTCACCCTCTTCGCCTTCAGTTCCGAGAACTGGCAGCGTCCCGCCGCCGAGGTCGATGCCCTCATGGGGCTGCTGGTCGCCTTTCTGCGGGGCGAAATACCCAACATGCTCGCCAACGGCATCCGTTTCAACGTCATCGGAGAGATGGGACGTCTCTCTGCCGATGTTCAGCGGATTCTGCGCGAGGCGATGGAAAACTCGGCGGGCAATCGCCAGATGGTCCTCACCCTGGCCCTTTCCTACGGAGGCAGGGATGAACTGGTCCGGGCCGCCCGGACCCTGGCCCACGAAGTCCAGGCGGGGCGGCTTCAGCCGGAAGCCATCGACGAGGGGCTCCTCGACCGCTCCCTCGATACCGCCGGCCTGCCCGATCCCGATTTTCTCATCCGCACCAGCGGCGAGATGCGGATCAGCAACTTTCTGCTCTGGCAACTGGCCTACGCCGAGCTTTATTTCTCCAACGTGCTTTGGCCCGACTTTCACCGCAGCGAATTGCACCATGCCCTTGGGGAATTCGGACGGCGTGAGCGGCGCTTCGGGCTGACCGGAGCCCAGCTCTACGGCGAGGAAATCGCAGCCGGAGAAGAGAAAGAGGGGAAGCCATCAAACAGAGAATCCTGACAGGTCTCATCGCTCTGCCCCTGCTGGTGCTCTTCATCCAGTATGCCAGCGGGTTCTGGTTCAATCTCTTCGTTCTTCTGGCGGCCCTGCTCGGCCTGGAGGAATACCTGAGGCCGGTTCTCACGGCCGGGCGAAGGGGAGAGAAGCTTCTCGCTCTGGCCGCCGGGGCAAGCATCGCGGCAATCATCGCCTGGGGGCGTCCCGATCTGCTTGCGCCTCTCCTTGTCCTTTGGTTCTTCATATTTTCCCTGGTTTTTCTCTTTCGGTACCGCAGCCTCCCCACGGTCATCTCCGAGGCGGCCCTGCTGATGTTCGGGCTTCTCTACATTCCTCTTCTGCTCGGACACCTGGGCCTGCTCCATCAGGGCGCCCACGGCAAAGCCTGGGTCTTTCTGGTGCTGCTTGTGGTCATGGCCAGCGACAGCGCCGCCTACTTCACCGGGGTCAGCCTTGGCCGGCACAAGCTCTATCCGGCCATCAGCCCCAACAAGAGCATCGAGGGGGCGCTCGGAGGCCTTGCGGGCAGTCTCGGCGGCGCTTTTCTGGCACGGGTCTGGTTCTTTCCCGCCCTCTCGCCCCTCGACTGCCTGCTCCTGGGACTGGGCCTCGGGATCCTCGGGCAACTGGGCGATCTCTTCGAATCGATGTTCAAGCGCAGCTTCGGCGTGAAGGACTCCGGAGCGCTCTTCCCGGGGCACGGGGGGATCCTGGACCGACTCGACAGCCTCCTTTTCGCCTTTCCGGCCGCCTACTACTACTCACGGTTCCTCTTCTAAGGGGAATGGATTCTCCATGAAGCGTCTCGCCATCCTCGGCTCCACGGGTTCCATCGGCGTCAGCACCCTGGAGGTGGTCGCCGCCCACCCCGACAGCTACCAGGTGGTTTCCCTCACCGCCGGCCAGAACATCGAACGCCTGGCGGAGCAGGTTCGCCGCTTTCGACCCCCACTGGTTGCCGTCCTCTCTCCCGGCGACGGGGAGCGGCTTCGGACCATGGTCGGGCCCGACGCCCCTGAGATTCTCACGGGGGTGGAAGGGCTCATCGCCTGCGCCACCATGGAAGAGGCCGACATGGTGGTTTCGGCCATCGTCGGGGCCGCCGGGCTCATCCCGACCCTGGCCGCTGTCGAGGCCGGCAAGGACGTGGCCCTGGCCAACAAGGAGACCCTGGTCATCGCCGGAGCCCTGGTCATGGAGAGGGCCGCGGCCAAAGGGGTGCGCATCCACCCGGTGGACAGCGAGCATTCAGCCATCTTCCAGTCCCTCGAAGGGCACCGTCTCAAGGACGTGCGCCGCCTCATCCTGACCGCCTCGGGCGGCCCCTTTCGGGAGCGGCCCCTGGCCGATCTCTCCCGGGTCACTCCGGCCGACGCCCTGGCGCACCCCAACTGGAGCATGGGACGGAAGATCTCCATCGATTCGGCGACCATGATGAACAAGGGGCTTGAGGTGATCGAGGCCCGATGGCTCTTCGACCTGCCCGCCGAGCGCATCGCCGTGCATGTGCACCCCCAGAGCATCGTCCATTCCATGGTCGAATATATCGACGGTTCGGTCATCGCCCAGATGGGGATTCCCGACATGAAGACCCCCATCGCCTACGCCCTGTCCTATCCCGGGCGGCTTGCGCTGAACATGCCCCCTCTCGATCTCTGCTCCCTGGGACGACTCACCTTCGAGGAGCCGGACAGGCGCAAGTTCCCCTGTCTCGACCTGGCCTACCAGGCGCTCAGTGCCGGGGGGACGGCTCCTGCGGTCCTCAACGCCGCCAACGAGGTGGCGGTGGAGGCCTTCCTCGATGGGCGCATCGGCTTTCTCGACATCCCCGTCCTCATCCGGCGGACCCTGGAGCGCCACGAGGTTCTGCCCCTGACCCAGGTCGACCAGGCCCTTCGGGCCGACCGCTGGGCCCGGGAGACGGCCCGGAATCTTCCCACATCCTGACCCAACCGGAGGTCCCTTGATCACCGTCATCTCTGGCATCATCATGCTCGGCATCCTGGTCTTCGTCCACGAGTTCGGCCACTTCTGCGTGGCCAAGCTCTCCGGGGTGAAGGTCCTCAAGTTCTCCCTCGGGTTCGGGCCCAAGCTCATCTCCCGGCAGTGGGGGGAAACCGAGTATATGATCTGCGCCGTCCCCCTCGGAGGCTACGTGCAGATGCTCGGCGAGGGGAGCGGCGAAGGGGGGGAGGAGGGAGTCCTCGCCACCGAGGAATCCCACCGCTCCTTCGCCGGGAAGCCCGTTTCGGTCCGGATGGCCATCGTCGGGGCCGGGCCGCTGATGAACCTGATCCTTCCCTTCATGGTCCTTCCCCTGGCCTATCTGGTCGGGGTGAACCTCCCCGCCTATATCGACCGACCCGCCTGCATCGGCTACGTGGCCGACGGGACCGTGGCGGCCCGGACCGGGTTTCTCCCCGGAGACTGCATCACCGCCCTCAACGGCGACCCCCTTCCCACGTGGAACGACGCCAACAAGGGCCTGATCGCCCATGTCGGCGACCCCATGGTTTTCAAGGTCCAGCGGGATGGAGTGACCCTCGATCTGGTCATCGAGGCCAAGGATGGCGACCCGGAGGGGCTCCAGGCCATGGGTCTGCTCCCTCTGCAGGAGGCCCGGATCGGGGCCCTTTCGCCGGGGATGCCCGCCCAGGCCGCCGGGCTCATGGTCGGCGACCGCGTCGTGACCCTGGGGGGGGAGCCGGTGCTTTCCTGGTACGATCTGCGCCCTCTCATCCAGAAGAAGGGGGAGCTCCCCCTGGAGTTGAGCATCGAGAGGGGAGGGAAGACCTTTTCG
Source organism: Desulfuromonadales bacterium (assembly GCA_041598955.1). Taxonomy (GTDB): domain Bacteria; phylum Desulfobacterota; class Desulfuromonadia; order Desulfuromonadales; family JBFHXN01; genus JBFHXN01. Next base: position 8,951 of record JBFHXN010000043.1, read on the forward strand.
GTCACTGTGACTCCCGTGAGAGCCGAAGAGGGGGGAGATCTGCTCCTCGGCATCGCCCCTCTCCATGAATCGGTCTTCAAGCGTTTCGGCCCCCTGGAGGCACTGCGCGCCGGAACCGACCGGGGCCTGGAACTGATCAGCCTGACCCTGGTCTTTCTCCAGAAGCTCTTTGCCGGCCACATTTCATCCAAGAGCATCGGCGGGCCCATCACCGTGGTGCAGATCGCGGGACAGGCGGCTCAGACCGACCTGGCCAGCATCCTTACGGTCCTCGCCTTTTTGAGCATCCAGCTCGGCATCCTCAACCTGCTCCCCATCCCCATCCTCGACGGGGGGCACCTCTTCTTCAACCTCTTCGAGCTTGTCCTGCGCCGCCCCCTTTCCATGCGGGCTCGGGAGATCGCGCAGCAGATCGGCCTCGTGCTGATCCTGCTGCTGATGGTCCTGGCCTTCTACAACGACATCATGCGGCTCTTCTTCGGGGTGCAGTGATGGGGGAGACCCTCCTCACCCTCGATACGGCCACCCTGGCCGGCAGCGTCGCCGTCACCCGGGGGGAGCAGGTGCTCGGCGAGATCCTGCTCAACGTCCGCAGCACCCATTCGGAGAGGCTCCTCTCTTCGGTGGAGCAACTGCTGAGTGACGTGGGCCTGACCCTCGCAGACATCGACGCTTTCGGGGTCGTGGTCGGCCCGGGCTCCTTTACGGGGGTGCGGATCGGGGTTGCCACCGGCAAGGGGCTCGCCATGGCCACCGGCAAACCCCTCGTCGCGGTCTCTTCCCTGGAGAGCCTGGCCTTCAATGTCCCCCTCTGCCGGTTTCCCGTCTGCGCCCTGCTCGATGCCCGCAAAAGCGAGGTCTACGCGGGGCTCTACGAGTGGCGGCAAGGGCTGCCAGCTTTGGTGCGCCCCGAAGAAGCGCTCCCCCCCGACCGCCTCCTCGGCCTCCTCGAGGGGGAAGTTGCCTTTGTCGGGGACGGGGCTCTGGCCTACCGCAGTCTCATCGTCGAGAGGTTCGCCGCGAGGGCTCACTTTGTCCCGGCTCCCCTCAACCTCCCCAGGGCTTCCTCGGCGGCCGCCTTCGCCCTGGCCCGGCTGCGCAACGGCGAGATCCTCTCTCCCGAGGCCCTTTCGCCCGTCTACCTTCGCCCCTCGGAGGCTGAAATCCTCTGGGCCCGACGGGCCGCGGAGGGGATGATACACGGTTGACAAGGCCCTGTCGTTTCGTTATCGTGGAAAACCAAAATGCCGTTATAGTCCCTGTCAACCTTAGCCCGGGAGGTGTGCTCCATGGAGGAAAAGGATCAGGCGCTTAGCCAGCGGTTGTGGGACAGCAATGCCCGGTTCCGGATGCTTTACGAAGAACACCGGCTGCTTGAGAGGGATCTGGAGATTCTGGCCGACAAACCTCACCTGACCCCTGGCGAGGAAGTGGATCGAAAGAAGATGCAGAAATTGAAACTGGCCGGAAGAGACGAGATGGAGCGCATCCTGAACGCCCACCGCCAGTAAGGTCATGGGATGGTGAAAAGGGTTCGGGCCGCAGCTCGAACCCTTTCCTCGTCTCTGAAGAGATTTGTTCCGACAAAACCTGATTTGACGGGGCCACACCGGCCCCTGTGACAGGGGCCCTTCGACCCCTGTCATTTATTTCTAACCTGCCTGGAGAATCCCTCCCGGTGACGAGAAAAGGACCGAAACCCAAGATGAGCCCCAAACGCAGCGATGCCATCACCAAAGGTCTGGAACGGACTCCCCACCGCGCCCTGTTGATGGGGACCGGTGTCCCCCGCAAGCAGATGGACCGGCCCTTCATCGGCATCGCCACCTCCTTTACCGATCTGATTCCCGGCCATACCGGAATGCGCGACCTGGAGCGGTTCATCGAGAAGGGGGTGCATACCGGGGGGGGATATTCCTTTCTCTTCGGCATTCCCGGCGTCTGTGACGGCATTGCCATGGGGCACAAGGGGATGCACTATTCCCTGCCCACCCGGGAGCTGATCGCCGACATGATCGAGTCCGTGGCCGAGGCGCACCGGCTCGACGGGCTGGTGCTTCTCACCAACTGCGACAAGATCACTCCCGGCATGTTGATGGCCGCTGCACGCCTCGACATCCCCTGCATCGTGGTGACCGCCGGGCCGATGATGGCCGGCCGGGGGCAGGAGGGGCGCCAGTTCTCCTTCGTCACCGACACCTTCGAGGCGATGGCCCGCTACAAGGCCGGGGTCATCGACGAGCAGGAACTGATGGTCTGCGAGGACCACGCCTGCCCCACGGCGGGCTCCTGCCAGGGGCTCTTCACGGCCAACACCATGGCGATTCTCACCGAAACCCTCGGGATGAGCCTGGTGGGCTGCGGGACCGCCCTGGCGGTCTCCTCCCTCAAGCGCCGCATCGCCTTCGCCTCGGGGGAGCGGATCGTGGAACTGGTCCACCAGGGGATCACCCCCCGCCAGATCCTGACCCGCCAGGCCTTCGACAACGCCATCCGGGTCGATCTTGCCCTGGGGGGCTCATCCAACACGGTCCTTCACCTCCTCTCCATCGCCCGGGAAGCCGGCGTGGACCTCCCCCTGGAGCGCTTCGACGAGCTGAGCCGGGTCACCCCCCAGCTCGCCTCGATGAATCCTGGCGGAGTCCACTTCATGGAGGACCTCGACGCCGCCGGCGGTGTTCCTGCCGTCCTCTACCAGCTGCGCGCCCAGATCGACGACAACCCGACCCTGACGGGCCCGACGGTGGCCCAGATCGCCGCCAGCGTCGCCCGGGTCGACGAGAAGGTGGTCCACCCGGTCTCCTCCCCCGTGCGCCCCGAAGGGGGGATCGCCATTCTCAAGGGGAATCTCGCTCCCGACGG
>JBFHXN010000044.1:0-11755 GCA_041598955.1 Desulfuromonadales bacterium
GACGGCCTCGAGCATCTCGATCGACACGACCTTCGAGTAGTTCCCAGGGATATGACGATAGTCGCAGAGCTCGATGGTGATACGCTCCTCGAGGCCGGCTTCCCGGACACGCCGCCGGGCCAGGCTCAACTGTTCCTGTGACACGGTAATCCCCGTGACCCGGCAGCCGGTCTGGCGGACGGCCTCGACGGCAAAGCTCCCCCATCCGCAGCCGATTTCAAGAACATGGTCTTCCTCAATAATCTCTGCTTTTTCCACGATCGAACGCAGCTTGTTGCGCTGCGCCTGCTCCAGGGTCTCTTCCTTCGTTTCGAAAAGGGCAGATGAATAGGTCATGGTCGGATCGAGAAAGGCGGCGAAGAATTCATTGCTCAGGTCATAGTGCTCCCGGATGTTGCGGGAGCTTCCCTTCACGGTATTGGGACGCTGCAAATGGCGGAAGTAATTGACCAGTCGCCCGATCGCCGAAGTGACAATCCCCCGGTCATCCATGACTTTTTCATTGGTCGCCAGAAGGGTCAGCAGACCGGGCAGATCCGAAGTCGTCCAGTCCCCCTCGGTAAAGGCCTCACCAAAACCGATGTCCCCCGAGATCATGACCCGACGAAAGAATCGATACTCTTTGACCGACAGCCTGATCGAAGGGCTCCCCTCGGGCTGACCGAACCGGTGCTCAAGACCATCGGGGGTTGTCAGGACCATCTCCCCCTGGGGCAGACGGTTGAAAAACTTCAGGACCATCTTCATCCCGAGCCGATCAGCGAGGGATGGGGGGACCGGGCGCACGGTCATGGAACTGCCTGGAGCCGGCTTCGTAAACACGGGGAGTTTCCTTTGCCAATGCAGCTTGGCCGCCTGCCAGAGGATTCGGGGCATGGTCAGGCTTGCGCAGATCGGGTGGGTGAAAAGACTTCGGGCCAGGCCGGAGGGGGTCATGGCCCTGCCCTGGCCATGGATGCGGGCCACCAGCGAAAGCTGATCCCCGACATGGTAACGGATGACGTTGTCGATCTCTTCTGCCGGCTCGGTGACCCGAAACTCATAATGCCCCTGGCGCGGGAAGAAGGGGGAGACATGGAATTGCTTCGCGATTCTGAACAGCAGCCCTCCATCAGCCTCCTCCGCCTCTTCAGGGTTCAGGAGGTAGAGATGCATTTCGCCGAAGGTGTTGTTGACTTGGGCCAGCACACAGGCCAGGCGGCCTGCCGTATCATGGCAGTAGAAAAAGCTGACCGGATTGAAGACATAGTTGAAATAGCGCGCCGCGGTCACCAGGACGACTTGTCCCAGCCGTATACCCATGCCGGCCCGGGCAAGAACAATCTCGAGCTTTTCCCGGATGGGTTGCCGCCCCGGGACCAGATAGTCCTTGTCATGAATGGCGACGGGCCTCAACTGGTTGTAGCCGAAGAGGGGGTTGTGACGGGTCAATTCCTCCAACTCGCCCAGGTCGAAGGCATAGAACAACACCGGGTACCGAAAGCTGTGTTTGACCGGTACCAGTCTCGAATGGGCGACTTCCCCTATGTAAATCTTCGACTTCATAAGTCGATTCCGAACTGACTCGCCACGGCCACCCCGGCCTTGACGGCATCTTCGTGAAAACCATAACCGAAATAACTGCCGCAGAAATAGGTCCTTCGATCGCCGTTAAGTTGCGGCAGTTCCGACTGGGTCGCCATCGATTCAAGGCTGTATAGAGGATGATGGTAGTTCATTTCGGCAATCACCGTTTCCGGGTCGAAGGGCTCTTGCCGGTTGAGGGTGACGCAGTAGTCCCTCTTGGCCGAGAGGCCCTGGAGGCGATTCATGTAATAGGTTACAAAGACGGGCCGAGAACCTGAGGAATCGAGACCCCTGGTAAAATTCCAGGCGGCCCAGGCCTGCTTCTGCCTCGGCAGCAGGGAGGCATCGGTGTGCAGGACCGTGTGGTTTTTCTGATATCGCCAGGGCGAGAGCAACCGCTCTTCCCTGTTGCTCGGATCCTTCAACAGGCGCAGGGCCTGGTCGGCATGGGTGGCGATCACCACCTGGTCAAAAGAAAGCGATTCGCCGGAGGCAAGAGCAAGCTTGACCCCGTCGGAATCACGCATCACCTGCCGCACCGGTGTCTCCAGGCACGTACGACCCTTGAAGTCGCGGACAAACGCCTTGACATAAGCGTGGCTGCCGCCAATTACGGTTTTCCATTGGGGCCTGTTTCGAAAGGACAACAGCCCGTGATTGAGAAAGAAACGCAAAAAGGGCTTTGCAGGAAAATCAACGGCCCTAAGTGCTGGCGTCGACCAGATTGCAGCGGCCATCGGGGCAAGGTAGTTGTCGATCATGAAAACCGAGAAGCGCCCCTTCTCCAGGTATTGGCCGAGAGTGACCGGCGGCACGGCGTTGTTTTCCATATCCTCACGGGCCTGTTTATTGAACCTGGCGATCTCGAACAGGAGGCGGAAAAACTTCGGATTGATCAAGTTGACACGTTGCGCAAAGAGTCCGTTGAGATCAGTCCCGGCATAGACCAGGCCGCTCTGTCGACATTGAAAGCCGAAGGACATATCGGAGGGACGGGTGGCGACGTCGAGGCAGGAAAGAAATTTCTGGAAACACGGGTAGGTTGCATCGTTGAGAACGATAAATCCTGTGTCGATCCCAAGCCCCGCATCGGGGCCATCGGCAATTTCGATGGTATGGGTATGGCCACCGAGATAGTCATTCTGCTCGAACAGAGTGACCTCGTGCTTCTGCTGTAAGAGGTAGGACGCGACGATGCCGGCAACCCCACTTCCGATCACTGCAATTTTTTCACCACGCTCGACCATAGGCTGAATTTCAAGGCCCTCGCCTATTGAGATTTGGGCATCCAGGGAAAAAAGGCATTGGTTCGCTGCTTGTACGACTGGAATTCAGGGTTGTCCCTGTACTTTGCCTCCAGCATCGGAATGCCTGAGACCTTCAGCAGCAGAAAGGCAATCAGCACGGGGCTGACGATCGCCAAGGCCCCCGAGGGTGCGCCCAGGGCAATCAGAAAGAGCCCCCACCACAGGGTGGCTTCGCCGAAATAGTTCGGATGGCGGGTGAATCGCCACAGTCCCGACTGCATGATCCTGCCCTTGCTGGCGGGGTTCTTTTTGAAACGCAGCAACTGCCAGTCTCCGACGGCCTCGAAGAGAAAACCGATAACCCAGACAAAAAGACCGAGCAGATCGAGGACCCCCAAAGCTTTGCCGGGACTTGCGATCACCAGAAGCACCGGCATGGCCACGAGGAGGACGACAACCCCCTGAAGCATGAATACCTGCAGAAAGCTGCGCCAGAGAAATGACTCGCCCCACTCTTCGCGCCATTGACGATATCTGAAATCCTCTCCGCTTCCCTGTTTGCGGAGCCACACATGGACGGCCAGGCGAAGACCCCACAGCGTCAGGAGTCCCAAAACGAGAATTTGCCTGGGGTGCCCGACTCCGTAAACAATATAGGGGGTCCAGCAGGCCAGAACAAAGGCCAGGCCGTAAACCACATCGGCGATGCTATTGTCCTTGATCGCCAGGGCAATCAAGAAAGCGCCGCTCATGACAAACAGCAGAACCCCGGACGCCAACAGCCATACACCCATAATTTTTCCGTTTCGCCAAAAAATCAGGTTATCTTTTGGTACTTCCGGGCCGTTTCAACCTTAAAAAGGGTAACCTCTTCATTGCCGAGCGCAACAACTTATCCGAATTCATAAATCATTTGAACCTTCGACCAAGCCTTCCTCCCCATCAGCAATCAATGCCGCAGACCAAGGATCTCTCTCCCCCTGCACCTCGAACCCCCTCTGGCCTCGGCGCTCGATTGCCCTGACTTTCATCCTTGGCAGACAGCGCATCCCCGACTGTGCCCGACCTGAAATATTCACTTCCCCAAAGAAAATTTTTCTTGCTTTTCAAAAGCCTGCCGTGCTAAACTTCCATCTTATGAGTAGGCTTGTGTAGATTATAGGATGCTCACCAGGTGGACGAGGTGTCGACCTGGACCAGAAACACGGACCCATCCGGGCGCCTGTTTTGACAATTAGAGTCATCCCTGTCTGCACAACAAAAAGATTCCCGTATGGGAAGATGGAGAAAAAGATGGCAGAAGGAACAGTGAAGTGGTTCAACGACGCTAAAGGTTTTGGTTTCATCGAGCAGGACAATGGACCCGACGTATTCGTCCATTTCTCCCAGATCCAGGGTGACGGCTTCAAATCTCTCGCCGAAGGTGACCGCGTGAGCTTTGACGTGACCCAAGGACAAAAAGGCCCCCAGTCGGCCAACGTGCGCAAAATTTAAATAAAGTTTTGCATATATTCGCTAAAGAGCCCCGCGAATTTTCGTGGGGCTCTTTTTTCTGAGGGCTTGGTCTTTTCTTCAAAGCCTGACCAGATGTGGAACTCCTCCCCAAAAGGACCACCAGATGGCTAAAAAACCGAACTACAGCTTCGAAAAGCGCCAGAAGGAACTCGCCAAGAAAGCCAAAAAGGAAGAAAAAAAGAGGAAAAAGCTGGAGGGAACCTCCGAGGAGGCCCCTGTCGAGGAATAACCGACAAAGAGATCTCCTGCAGGGCGCCGGCCACCTGTCACGAAATGGTCTTGAGTCCGATGCACTTATCCAGGTTGAGGGAAAAGAGCCAGGGTGCCGTAATCCGCCTGAATCACCAGATTGCCGTGGGCGCATGACTATCTGAAAACCTCCAGCAATCCCCTCCTCAGCACTTCTCCAGCCTACCAGTTCTCAACCTTTCAAATGACCCCTTGAACCGATCAAGAAGGAGTTGCCTTTGGCCTCTCTGGACTTCGAATTCGAAAAACGCAGTTTCAGGAAATATTACGACACCAACAGGCCCCTTTTTGAAGAGGCCAAGAACGCCTATATTCGTGCCATCAATACGCTGATCAAACAGTCGGATGTCGGCGAGGTCACCAAGGTCGAGGGGAGAGTCAAGGACAAAGAGGAGTGCATCAAAAAGTTTCACCGAAAGTACCAGAGCAGACTGGAAGCGGATGAGCAACCCTACGAAATCAAAGACTACCTCTCCGACCTGATCGGTATCCGAATCGTCTGCCTCTATGAAGACCAGATCGCCGTGGTTTCCAAGGTATTGAGCGGGCAGTTCCAGATCATCGACGTCACCGACAAGATCGCCGCCGTGGAGGGGACAGAGGACTCCTTCGGCTACAAGGGCCTGCACATGGACCTGGCCCTCAGCGACGAGATGACCGCCCTGCCGAAGTACCAGCACTTTGCCAGCCAGCCTTTCGAAGTGCAGATCCGGTCCCTGATCCAGGACGCCTGGAGTGTCCTGGATCACAAAATCAAATACAAAAAGTCGATCCCCAAGGATCTCAAACGCCGGATCAATGTCCTCTCGGCCCTGTTCGAACTGGCCGACCGGGAATTCAAGGAGATACGCAACGCCACCTTCGAACTGCTCCAGCAGGAAAAAGGTGACCCCGTCAGCGACTCATCCCCGGCCAACGGCGAAGCCACGGGTCAGACATCCACGGCCAGCAGCGGAAAAATCATCAATGCCTTCAACTTCCTCCGTGTCGCCGGACATTTCTTCAAGGATTTTGAATTCGAGGATTTCAAGGTCGACAACTTCGTTCAGGGGATCCTGAAACTGGACAATGGCTTTAAGAAGTCCGACCTCAATAAAAGCCTCATCGAGAACTTGAAAACCGTGAGGGAGTACCGCGATGATTTCATGACAGAGAATCCGGAAAGCTCCTTCAGCCCCTATACCTCGATCCGTCATTGCCTCTATCTATACGACCCGGAAACCTTTTCTCGGATTTTATCCAAAGGGCCAAGGGATCGCTTTGAACTCTGGCTCAAAAAACCGGCCGCGAGCCGCCCTTAACATCCCCTCCGGGGCCAGGGGTTGGCCGGGCTTCCCCTGCCATGACGAACGGCTTGCCCTGTGAGGCCCCTCCTCATCCCCTCCCCGTTTGTTCTTGCCTTTTTTTCTCGGTTTCTGATACGTTTCCCGTGGCGCCCGTCCCTTTGGCTCGCGCCCTTGGCTCAAGCAGCTATCCAGACCGCGCCAGGTCGAGTGTCTTTCGAGCCGACCTTTTTTCGTTCCGGAAGGGATGCCCCCGGCACCCTTCCCCGTCCAACCGACGCAGGGAAGCCATGACCCTCTATATCGCCACCCTCCTCGCCGCTTACCTGATTGGCGCCATCCCCACGGGTGTGGTGCTGACCCGACTGACCGGGGCCGGAGACGTCCGGCAGGTCGGCAGCGGCAACATCGGCGCCACCAACGTCTACCGCAACTTCGGCCGACGCCTCGGGGTGCTGACACTCTTCGGCGACGCCCTCAAGGGGTTTCTCCCCCTGCTGCTCGTCATCCTCTACGCCGGGTTTACCGACACCCAGATCGCCACCGTCGCCGCCCTGCTCTTCCTCGGCCACTGCTACCCTGTCTACCTCGGTTTCAAGGGGGGCAAGGGTGTCGCCACGGCCCTCGGCATTTTCGCCGTCCTCTCCCCCCTCACCCTCATCCCCGCCCTGGTCATTTTCGTCGGGGTCGTCTGGAAATGGCGCTACATCTCCCTCGGCTCCATCTGCGCCGCCGGATCCATGCCCCTGCTCGTCTTCCTGGTCGAGCGCTCCCTCCCCCTGCTCGCCGCCACGCTCTTCATCGCCGCAATGGTAATCTTCCGCCACCGCAGCAACATCGAAAGACTGAGCAACGGCACGGAAAGCAAATTCAGGGCCTGAGTTCATTCCCGGCGCCCTTGACAGCACTCCTCTGGTTCCCCTAAAATTACAGAAATTTTAACCTCTTACGTTTAGAAGCGAGCCGACTGCCATGTCTCCTCGACGGGCCTCCTTCTGGTCACGCCTGCTTCTGCTGCTGATCCTCGTGGCGGTGGGCGGGATACTCCATTTCTGCCTCTTCCTGCTGCGCCCCGGGCAGCCTGCCCCCGATGGTCTGGTGACCATCGCTCCGGGCTCCGGTCTTGGCCAGATCTCACGGCAACTGGAACGGGAGGGTGTGGTCACCAGCGCCTTCTACTTCCAGCTCCTCGGCCGGGCCAGCGGCGCCGCGGGCCGGATCAAGGCCGGAGAATACCTCTTCGCCGGGCCGGTGCGTCCCACAGCGGCCCTTGACCGCCTGGTCTCCGGAGACGTCTTTCGCCATCCCTTCACCGTTCCCGAGGGACTGACCCTCCGGGAAATCGCCGTCCGGCTCGAACGGGAGGGCCTGGGGAACCGGGAGGCCTTCGTCCGGCTGGCCACCGACCCGAACCTCGCTGCCGACCTCGGCATCGGCGGGGAGACCCTCGAGGGCTACCTCTTTCCCGAGACCTACTCCTTCCCCCGGGGGATGGGGGAGGAACGTATCCTGCGCGCCATGGTCGCTGAGTTTCGTCGACAGGTCCCCGCCGAACTCATCGCCGAGGGCGAAAAACTCGGCCTCGACCTTCACCGCCTCGTCAACCTGGCGTCCATCATCCAGAAAGAGAGCGGCCAGACCGAAGAAATGCCTCTGGTCGCCGCCGTTTTCCACAATCGACTCCGGCTGGGGATGCCCCTGCAGGCCGACCCGACCGTGATCTACGGAATTCCCGACTTCGACGGGAACATCACCCGCCGCCACCTGGCCGAGAAGACCCCCTACAACACCTACCGACAGAGGGGCCTTCCCGCGGGGCCCATCGCCAACCCCGGCCTGGCGGCCCTTCAGGCCGCCACTCGCCCGGCCGCCGAGGATTACCTCTATTTCGTGGCCCGGGGGGACGGCACCCACGCCTTCTCCCGCACCCTGGCGGAACACAACCTTGCGGTACGTCGCTATCAGTTGGGCGAACGCCCCTGAACCCCGGCCTACCGGGCGGAGGAGCCATGGCTCCCAAAATCCTCATCGCCGAAGACAACGACAAATTCGCCGGGCTTCTGGGCGACCTCCTCGCCCGCGCAGGCTTCGCGGCCGAGCGTGCCGGGGACGGAACCCAGGCCCTCTCCCTCATTGACGCCGCCCTGCCCGATCTGCTTCTTCTCGACCTCAAACTCCCAGGACTCTCTGGAATCGACCTGCTGAAAAAGCTGCGCGCCTCCGAAAAGACCCGATCCCTCCCGGTGGTGGTGCTGACGGGAGTCTTTCGGGGCGAGCAGTACGCCCGTGCGGCCCGCTCCCTCGGGGTGTCGGAATATCTTGAGAAACCCTGCGGCGGCACCGACCTGGTGGCGGCCCTGCGCCGGGCCCTCTCGGCCAAGCCCGCGCCGGCTCCCGAGGGGGGCGCCGGGATGGATCGCCACCTCTCCCGCGCCTTTCTCGAGCGCTTCAGCGGCCTTCTTCAGCTCAAAAGCCCTCGTGGCGAGCATCTCCTCGCCTTTCTCCAGGGAGCGCCCATCTCCCTGCGCCCCGGGTTCCGCTGCGCCGATTTCGGCGACTACCTCCGTCGCAAGGGGCTTGTCTCCCGCGAGGAATACGACCATTATCGTGGGCCCGGGGAATACCGCCACGAGCTTTTCGTGCAGATGGGATGTCTTGAATACCCTGCCATGCTCCAGGAAAAACTCTCCTACCTCGCCGAGGAACTGGCCGAGGCCTTCACCCTGCCGTCCCTTCCGGCCCGCACCAAGCCCCTCCCCTGCCCCCCCGTGCTGCAGCCGGTGACCGTCAACGTCCCCCAGGTCGTCCTCCGGGGGTACCACATGCAACCCCAGTCACCCACTCCCGGGACACTGGCGGGGCAGTTCATCGCCCCCTCCGCCGGCTATTTCCGCTACGTCAACTTCCTGGCCCCGACCTTCGAGGAAAAGGAGTTTCTTCTGCGGATGGACGGCACCCGCACCGTGGCCCAGTGCGAGGAGGGAAACGGCCCGATGATGCCGCTGCTCAAGACCCTCCGCCTGCTCGGGATGGCCTCCTTCGGATCAACAGCGCTCGCCCCCGTTTCTTCTCCCGGGTTTCCCCTCCGGACCCTTTTCAACGCCCTGGAAGAGGAGACTCCTGAAGTCATGGAGTCCCTGGAGAGCTTCGATGACGTGGTGGAAGAGGCCCAGGTCGAACTCGAGCTGCCGACCGAGCGCCCCGCCCCCCCCAAGGCCCCTCCCCAGGCGACGGACCTCTCCGCAAAGGTTCGCAAGACCTTCGAGTCTCTCAAGGGGAAGGACTACTACCAGGTCTTCGGCCTCTCTCAGCAGAAATTCTCCTTCGACCTGCTCAAGGAGCGCTATTTCGCACTGACCCGGGAGTTCGGGCCCGAAGTCCTCATGCAGCTCACCGGCAATGATTCGAACATGGTCCAGGAGATCCTCTCGACCGTCACCAACGCCTACAACACACTTTCCGAGGTGGTCAAAAAAGAGCGATATGACGAACTTCTCAATTCGGAGAAGATCGGTCTGGGGCGCGAAGGAGATGACCGTTTTCAGGCCCAGGTCCAGTTCCAGTCGGCCAAGGTCTTCCTGGAGATGGAGGAATGGGAAAGCGCCGAAAAGGCCTTGATCGATGCCTGCAACATCGTCCCCCAGAATGGCGAATACCAGGCAAATCTCGCCTGGGCCATTTACAGCAACCCCAAGAACGCCACCAGCCGTGCCGCCCAGGACAAGGCCCGGCAGATGCTCAACCGCGCCCTGACCATGGAGCGCACAGCCGACGGATTCGCCTTCAAGGGATGGATGCTCTTCGACGCGGGGCAGGACGCCCTGGCCGAAGCCGAATTCAACAAGTCCCTGAAAATCAACGCTCGGCAGATGCTCGCCCGCAAGGGCCTCAGGCAGATCCAGGAGAAGAGGGAGCAGGAGAAAAAGGGCATTTTCCGCCGCATGTTCCGCTGACCCCTGAAAGCCCACTCCCGCGCGAGCTCCTTTCCCTTGACGGGGATGCCCCCCTCCGCTAGGCTGGCCCAATCGAACCTTCCCTTCCCACCCGCCATTTCTTCCCAGGAGCACCCCATGCCCTCCACTCCGAAGATTCTGCTGGTCGACGATGTCGATTTTTTCCTCGAAATGGAGATGGAACTGCTCAAACGCACCCCGGCAACCCTGCTTACCGCCCGCAACGGGGTCGAAGCCCTCGAGGTTGCCCGCCGCGAGCGGCCCCAGCTGATCTATATGGATGTCGCCATGCCGGAGATGGACGGTCTGGCCTGCTGCCGCGCCATCAAGGCCGACCCGGAGCTGCGCCGCATTCCCGTCATCATGGTCTTCACCCCCACCCGGGATGTCGACCTCTCCGCCGCCGCCGCGGCAGGCGCCGAGGAGGCGATCACCAAGCCCGTCGACCGCAAGCTCTTTCTTGACCTCGGGCACCGCTACCTCTTCGACATCGAGCGCCGGGAGAAGCGGGCCTCCTGCCAGACCACCGTCGATTTCCGTATCGCCGGCCGGGATTACCAGGGGCTCGCCCACGACTTGAGCCGCCTTGGACTCTACATCGAATACCGCGACCCTATCCCCGAGAGCGCCTTTCTCTACCTCAGCTTCCTTCTCCCCACCGTAAGCCCCCGCCGGGTTGAGGCAAGGGGCCGTGTCGCCTGGATCAACCAGGGATTCCCCCGCACCAACCTCAAGGTTCCCCAGGGCTTCGGCGTCGAGTTCCAGAACATCGACGAGGAGGCCCTCGACACCATCCGGCAGTACATCGACCGCTACGGTGAGAACAACGGGGCCCCCGCGGGCGGGGAAAAGGCCTAAGGATTTCGCCCCTGCTCTCCTTTTTCGGCTCCCCCCTCTTCTAGTTCACAGAGAGAGGGCGACGCTCCCCCCGCCAAGGCGCCTTTCCCGCCTTACCCTTCAACAAAAAAACGCCCCGGCGTATGCTCGCCAGGGCGTTTTTCCGTCGTCGCATCTCTCTGCAACCCAAAGGGAACGTCCCCTTCCGGCCCCTCCCCTATCCCGCTGAAACGCTGACGAAAACCAGCCCCTCGCGGCCGCTGTTCTCGACCCCGTGGGACGTCCCCGCCGGGGCGACCAGAAGGGTCCCGGAGCTGATTTCACTGGGGGGCTTCCCCTCGGACAGGAACATGCCTTCCCCCTCCAGCACGAGCCATATGTGATCCCCCTTGTGGACGTGGGGATGGATGTGCTGCCCCGGCAAGAGGCACCAGAGGGTGGTGCGGGAGTGATCCGTCTCGGCCAGAACCACCTTGGCGGCCTTGGCCTTGTCGAACGTCACCTTGTCCTTGTAGTCCCAGATCTCGATTTTCATGTTGTCTCCTGGCAGAAAAGCCCTTTTTGTGAAGGATCCCGGCTTGGTGCCCCCGGGGCCGATTATTGCAGAACCGCCAAGGCAACAACAATCAAAAAAGGCGCCCCGCCCGAACCCGGGAGGGGCGCCGAAGGCTTTCATGGACAGTGCGGCTGATCAGATTTTCGCAACCTCGACCTGAACCCGGTTGGTCCCGGCCGGCAGCACCTGCTGGATGTTGACGTCGCTGAAATGATAGGGAGCGAAGAGCAGCCCCTGGGGGACTTCGGCGCTGATCTTGACCTTTCCCTGAGCGCTCCCCTGGGACGACTTCACCCGGACTCCCCCTCCAGCGCCCAGGCCGAGCACCTTGGCGTCCTCGGGGTTCATCACCACGTACCCCTCGGGCGCCACCTCGAGGGTGCCCTCCGCGAAGGTTGTGGTGGTCCCGAAGTGGAAGAGGATCTTGCCCGTGAGAAGCTGCATCCCCTGGGCGGCAGCGCCAGCCTCTGCGGGGACGAAGGTGAGGCTCTTGTCGGCGGGGCGGTAGGGGGCCTTCTGACAGGGGCGGCAGCGCCCCTCGCCGGCAAA
>JBFHXN010000045.1:0-11694 GCA_041598955.1 Desulfuromonadales bacterium
CAGCCAATGTCCGGTGCAGGCCGAGTGCCCCCGGGTGGGCGTGGAGAAGTGGAGATGAAAAGGGAGAAGAAGATGGGCAGAGTGATCGGCCTTTCCGGGGGAGCCCTTCTCGCCGCGGTGATCCTGGTGCTGGTGACGGCGGGGGCCTGCCGCCCGCGGACCCAGATCCTGACCCTGGGGGGCGGGCCCGGCGGGGGAACCTTTCAGCGCTTCGCCGAGGGGATGGCCGGGGTCGTCGAGGGGGCCGTTTCCGGCACCCGCGTGGTGGTGAAGCGCTCCGGAGGCTCCTTCGCCAACCTCGCCGACGTCGACCGGGGAGAGATCGACCTGGGCCTGGTCTACGCGGGGGACGCGTTTATCGGCCGCATGGGGCAGCTGCAGAGGCACTCGGAGCCGACCCGCAACGTGCAGGCCCTGGCCAGCCTCTACGGCGCCACGGGGCAGCTGGTGGTTCTGGCCGGCAGTCCGGTGCGGAGCGTGTCCGACCTGCGTCGCAAGAGGGTGGCCGTCGGCAACCCCGGTTCGGGGGCGGCCCTTTCGGCGGAGAGGTTTTTCCGGGCCGTGGGGCTCTGGGGGGAGATCATCCCCGTCTACCTCGGCTACAGCATGGCCCAGGGGGATCTGACCAAGGGGGCCGTGGAGGCGGTCTGGGAGCTGGTCGGGGTGCCGAGCGAATCCCTGGCCGAGACGGCCCGCCGCGCCCCGGTGCGGCTCCTCGACCTGCAGACCCCCGCCCTGGCGGCGGGGTTTTTCGACATCTACCCCTTCTATTCCCCCACCATCATTCCCCGGGGAACCTACCGGGGGCTCACGGAGGATGTGGCCTCTTTCCAGGACGCCACCCTCTGGGTGGCCTACCGCGGGGTGGACGAGGAGTGGGTCTACCAGGCGCTTATGCGGCTCTACAGCCCGGAGGGGCTTGCGGCCATGCGGGAGGTTCACCCCGCGGCCCGGGACCTGAAGCTGGAAAAGGGGCTGTCCGGAGTGCGGATTCCCCTTCATCCCGGGGCCGAGCGGTTCTGGCGGGACAAGGGGATCACCCTCCCGGCCGACGACTAGGGTCGATCCCCCGGGGGGGGGGTGAAAAAGATCGGAATTACACAGACCTGACGTTCATCCCGACAAAAAAAGGCCGTCCCGAAAGGGACGGCCTTTTTTTTCGAACCTAAAACCCAGAAGAAGAAAGGGCGGCAGAGAGAAAGGCTCCAGAAGATATGGGTGATGTCTCCGTGACCTCGGTGCCTCCGTGGTGAGGACCTTTGTTTTAACTATAGGTCCGTTTTTTTCTCCCGCCGCGCGGGAATCAGAAATCCATCTTGAAGAAGTCCCGGGCTTCGAGGCGCTGCTCGTCCATCACGTAGCGGGTGGGAGCGGTGCCCGGGGCGAAGACCTCGATGTGGGGGTTGTCGCTGTCCTCGGTGACCAGCAACCCCGTGGCGGGGTCGACGGGGCGGAACTCGATGCCGTCGGGAACGGGGAAATCGACTGGAGGAAGACCCGCCAGGGCCTTCTCCATGAAGGAGACCCAGGCGGGGGCGGCGGCCTTGGACCCCGTCTCATGTTCCCCCAGGGGGCGCTCCTGGTCGTAGCCGACCCAGGAGACGGTCACGAGCTGGGGGACGAAGCCGGCGAACCAGGCATCCTTGAGGTCGTTGGTGGTGCCGGTCTTGGCGGCCACCGGCCGGCCCAGGGACTTGGCCCTCCAGCCCGTGCCGTGCCGCACCACGCTCTCCATGAGGTTGGTGATGAGGTAGGCCGTCTCCGGGGAGATGACCCGCAGGGAGACCTGGCGGATGAGCTTTTGGCCTGCGCCGGGACCGCCGGGGAAGTCGGCGGCATCGAGGGATTCCAGAACCCGCCCGTCCCGGTCCACGACCTTGGCGATGTAGGTCGGGGTGACCCGGACGCCGCCGTTGGCGAAGACGGCATAGACCGTGGAGAGTTCCAGGGGGGTGACGGCCGAGGAGCCGAGGGCCATGGTCAGGTCCCGGGTGATGGGGGACTGGATCCCGAGCTTCTGGGCATAGTTGGCGGCGTATCCGACGCCGATGTCCTCGAGGACCTTGATGGTGATGATGTTGCGGGAGCGGGTGAGTCCGTCCCGGAAGGTGGTGGGGCCGTACCACTCCTTCTCGTAGTTCTTGGGCTTCCACTCCATCTCCTCCCCCCCTTCGGTCTTGTCCTTGTAGATCAGGGGGGTGTCGAGGATGATGGATGCGGGGGTGTATCCCTTGTCGAGGGCCGAGGCGTAGATGATCGGCTTGAAGGCCGAGCCGGGGAGGCGCCTCGCCTGGATGGCGCGGTTGAACTGGCTCTCGAG
Organism: Desulfuromonadales bacterium; assembly: GCA_041598955.1. Lineage (GTDB taxonomy): Bacteria > Desulfobacterota > Desulfuromonadia > Desulfuromonadales > JBFHXN01 > JBFHXN01. The sequence continues at coordinate 2,321 of JBFHXN010000045.1, forward strand.
GAAGCTGTACCCCCCCACCATCGCCTTGACCTGCCCGGTGGCGGGCTCGAGGGCGACCAGGGCCCCCTGGACGGCGACCCTCTGGTCGAGGGCGAAAAGAAGGGTGCCGTCGGGGCGGACCTCGACCACCTTGGCCCGGAGCACGGAGCCGAGGGGGAGGCGTCCGGCCCGGCCCCGTTCGGCGGCGACGAAGGGCTCCCCCGCCTTGACCACCTGCAGGGGGGCGGCCCAATGGTCGCGAGGGAGGGTCAGCTCGCCGGAGAGGGCGGCGACGCGCAGCTTGAGGGTCAGGGCCCCCTCCTTGGTGGCGCTGCCGGAGAGGACCCCGTCGACGGTCGTCCCGGGAGGGGGAGGCCCCGGGATGTCGGCGGCCTGGGCCGCGAGAAAGGGCTCCACCTCCTCAGGGGAGAGGACCCGCTCGGGGCCCCGGTAACCGTGGCGGTGGTCGAAATCCTGGAGATTGTCCCGGACGGCGTCCTGGGCGGCCCGCTGCATCCCGGCATTCATGGTGGTGTAGACCTGGAGCCCCCCGGTGTAGAGGGCCTCCTCGCCGTAGCTCTCTTCCAGGTAGCGGCGCACCTGCTCGGTGAAGTATCCGGTCCCCTCGATGAAGTTGCTCTCCCGGGCATGCACGGTCACGGCCTCGGCGAAGGCGGCCTCGGCCTCCTCGGGGGTGATGTACCCCTCCTCCACCATGCGCCCCAGGACGTATTTCTGACGGGCCTTGGCCTTGTCGAAATGCCTGTAGGGGGAGTAGCGGCTGGGGGCCTGGGGGAGGCCGGCGAGGATGGCGCACTCGGCCAGGGTGAGCTGCCCCACGTCCTTGGCGAAGTAGTTCTCGGCGGCGGCCTGCACGCCGTAGGCGCCGTGGCCGAGGAAGATCTGGTTGAGGTAGAGAAAGAGAATCCCCTCCTTCTCCAGGCGTTTTTCCATCCGCCAGGCGAGGATGGCCTCCTTGAACTTGCGGGTGAAGGAGCGCTCGGGGGAGAGGAAGAAGCTCTTGGCCACCTGCTGGGTAATGGTGCTTCCCCCCTGCACGATGCCGCCGGCGCGGATGTTCTTGAGGGCGGCGCGCAGGATGGAGACCAGGTCGATCCCCTGATGCTGGAAGAAATTGGAATCCTCGGCGGCGACGAAGGCCTGCACGAGCTTCTCGGGCATGGCCGCCACGGGGACCACGATGCGCCTTTCCCGGTAGTACTCGGCGATCAGGGTTCCGTCGTCCCCCAGGATGCGGGTAATGATGGGGGGGCGGTAGTCGGAGAGGGTGTCGACCTTGGGAAGGGATCCGGCGACGACGACGTAGGCGATGGTCAGGCCGACGATACCGGCCCCGAAGGCGCCCAGGGTGGCCAGCAGAAGCAGGCGCCAGGGTTTGCGGAGTTTCATGGCTGGATAACCTTTTCATTTTGCGTGGAAAAGAGACTTTATACCATGCGCGAACGGGCAGGGGCAACCGTTTTGCCGTTTGCCAGCCCGGGGCCCTGTGCTATATTGGGTTCCGTCCGTCCACCCACCCCCGAAGGAAAAAGCCATGCGAATTCCGATCCTTCTTCTCTCCCTGGCCCTTGCGACCCTCTGGGGCTGCGCCATGTTCGGCTCCTGGAAGGCGATCCCCCCGCCGGGGGGTTGCGATCAGTGCCATACCGGTCAGATCAGCGGCAACTGGCAGGTGGCGGTGCGCCCCGTGACCCTCAACGACGAGTCGGGGCGCTACGCCTGGCAGCAGCCCGAGTCGATCCTCCCTCCGGAGCCCTCTCCCCTGGAGCAGAGGAAGATCTCCGAGCAGCGCTGCTTCCGCTGCCACAAGGGGCCCGACAAGGCTCACACCGAATACAAGGGACGATACCATCACTGATACGGTTCGCCTCTCGGCGCCAAGGCCCTCCCCCGGGAGGGCCTTGGCGCATGGGAAGAGGCGGCCTTGGCTGTTCAAGGAGATCGTGACCATGCAGCGCCGCACCAAGATCGTCGCCACCCTGGGCCCGGCCAGCAGTTCCGAGGAGAGGGTCTGGGCCCTGATGGAGGCCGGGGCCGACGTCTTTCGCCTCAACTTCTCCCACGGGGACCATGCCGCCAAGGCCGACCTGATCCGCCGCATCCGTGAGCTCTCCCGCCGCCGCCAGCGGGCCGTGGCCATCCTCGGCGACCTGCAGGGGCCCAAGATCCGGGCCGGGGTCATGGAGGGGGGGGAGCTGGAGCTCTCGACCGGGGCCGAGGTGGTCATCACCACCCGGGAGGTCCTCGGGTCGGGGAGCCTGATCCCCACCACCTACCGGGAGCTGCCGGGGGATGTGGTGGCCGGCTCCCGGATCCTCCTCGACGACGGCCTGCTCGAGCTCGAGGTGCTGGAATCCTCCGGCGAAGAGGTGCGCTGCCGGGTCAAGGTGGGGGGGGTGCTGCGGGACCGAAAGGGGATGAACCTCCCCGGGGTGAAGGTCTCGGCCCCGGCCCTGACCGAGAAGGACCGGGAGGACCTCGAGTTCTGCCTGCGGGAGGGGGTCGACTACGTGGCCCTCTCCTTCGTGCGCAGCGCCGCCGACGTGCTTCAGCTCAAGGACCTGATCATCGCCCGCAAGTCCGATCTCCCCGTCATCGCCAAGATCGAGAAGCCCGAGGCGGTGGCCGACTTCGACGCCATCCTCGAGGCGGCCGACGGCATCATGGTCGCCCGGGGGGATCTCGGGGTGGAGATGAGTCCCGAAAAGGTCCCCCTGATCCAGAAGCGGATCATCCGCCGCTGCAACGAGGCGGGCAAGCCGGTGATCACCGCCACCCAGATGCTCGAGAGCATGATCTCCCACCCCAGGCCGACCCGGGCCGAGACCTCCGATGTCGCCAACGCCATCCTCGACGGCACCGACGCGGTGATGCTCTCGGCGGAGACGGCCTCGGGGCGCTACCCCGTGGAGGCCGTGGCGCTGATGGTGCGGGTGGCCGAGGACGTGGAGGGGGACCCGGTCCTCAAGGAAAAGGTCTTCCACGCCATCCCCGAGGTGCGGGGTTACCGGCGCCTCTCCGAGGCCATCGGCCAGGCCGCCTGCCGGGTGGCCGAAGCCGTCGGGGCCGCGGCCGTCCTCGCCTTCACCCAGACCGGCAGCACGGCGGCCATGGTCGCCAAGTACCGCCCCGCCATCCCCATCTACGCCGTCACCCCCTCCCAGGCGGCCCGCCGCCGGCTGACCCTCTTCGCCGGGGTGCGCTCCCTGCGGGTCGACATCGAGGGGGACACGGAGGCCCAGATCCGCTCCGTGGAGGCGGCGGTTCTGGCCGCCGGGGTGCTCCAGCGGGGCGACGTGGTGGTCATCACCATGGGGAGCCCCGTCTCGGCCCCGGGAACGACCAACCTGCTCAAGGTCCACCGCCTCGGCACGGGCAATTTCTACGAGGTCCATTGACGGCAGGAGTAAGGGGCGAGGTGAAAGGTGAAAGGTGGAAGGAGCTATCCCCGGCCGCTCCCTTTCTCCTTGATCCTTTATCCTATGGGACCTGAAAAGCCCACGGCTTCGACCTCCGGAGGAAGATCCATTGAAGAAAGCAGTCGTCCTCTACAGCGGCGGCCTCGATTCGACCACCTGCATGGCCATGGCCCGCAGCGAGGGGTTCGAGCCCTACGCCGTCAGCTTCGCCTACGGCCAGCGCCACGCCGTGGAGCTCGCCCGGGCCCGGGAGTACGCCCCCCGGATCGGGGCGGCGGACCACCTGGTGGTCGACTTCGACCTGCGCCGCATGGGGGGAAGCGCCCTGACCTCCGACACCCCCGTTCCCAAGGCGGGGGTGGTGGAGGGGGAGATCCCGGTGACCTACGTTCCGGCCCGCAACACCATCTTTCTCTCCTTCGCCCTGGGGTGGGCCGAAGTGCTGGGGGCCTTCGACCTCTTCATCGGGGTCAACGCCCTCGACTACTCGGGCTATCCCGACTGCCGCCCCGAGTACATCGCCGCCTTCGAGGCGATGGCCAACCTGGCCACCCGCGCGGGGGTTGAGGGGGCCGGTCGCTTCCGCATCCACACCCCCCTCATCGACCTGACCAAGGCCGAGATCATCCGGCGGGGCCTCGCCCTGGGGGTCGACTACGCCCTCACCCACTCCTGCTACGATCCCACCCCCGAAGGGCTCGCCTGCGGCGAGTGCGACTCCTGCCGCCTGCGGCTCAAGGGGTTCGCCGAGGCCGGCGTCCCCGACCCGGTCCCCTATGCAGGGCGGCGAAAAGGGTAGGGGCCGGGACATTCCTCTGTCGTTCCGAAGGACGAACCCATGACCATGCCCGACCTTCAGCGCTCCCGCGACTCCCGCAACATCCCCATCAACCAGGTGGGGGTCAAGGACATCCACTATCCCATCGTGGTTCTCGACAAGAGCAAGGTGGAGCAGCACACCGTGGCCCGCATCGGCATGTACGTCGATCTCCCCCACCATTTCAAGGGGACCCACATGAGCCGCTTCATCGAGATCCTCAACCAGTACCGCGGTGAGATCAGCATTCTGAGCCTCGACACCATCCTCCAGGAGATGAAGGAGCGCCTCGAGGCCTCCTCGGCCCACATGGACCTGGAGTTTCCCTACTTCATCGAGAAGGAGGCCCCCGTCTCGAAGGCCCGGGGGCTGATGGAGTACCGCTGCCGCATGCGGGGGACCCTCGGCGAGCAGTCCGACTTCATTCTCGGGGTCACCGTCCCCGTCACCTCCCTCTGCCCCTGCTCCCGGGAGATCAGCGAGCGGGGGGCCCACAACCAGCGCAGCGCCATCCGGGTGCAGATCCGCTACTCCGAGCACATCTGGCTCGAAGATCTGATCACCTGGGTCGAGTCCTGCGGCAGCTCCCCCGTCTACTCCCTGCTCAAGCGCGAGGACGAGAAGGCGGTCACCGAGCAGGCGTACGACAACCCCATGTTCGTCGAGGACATGGTGCGGGCCGTCACCGAGAAGCTCGAGGCGCAGGAGGCGATCACCTGGTTCGAGGTGGAGTGCGAGAATTTCGAGTCGATCCACAACCACTCGGCCTATGCCCGGGTGGAGAGGGATCGCCGCCCGAGTTGTGGATAACCCTGTGGGAACGGTGGATAAGCTCCGGGACCCCTTGGGAGTTTCCAACGGGGAGAAATCCAAAAGAAGGGCCCTGGGGATTTTCGCCAAGGCCCCCGTCCCAGGCCAGGTCAAGACCCGCCTCTCCCCACCCCTCACCCCCGAAGAGGCCGCGGCTCTCTACCGCCTCTGCCTCGAGGAGACGGTGGAGGCCCTCTCCGGCGGCCCCTGGGATCTCATCCTCTTTTACGCCGGGGAGGCCGACTTCTTCCGGCAGGCCTTCCCCGCTCTCCCCTTGCGCCCCCAGACCGGGGCCGGCCTGGGAGAGCGGATGGCGGGGGCCCTCGCGGGGCTACTCGCCGAAGGGTACGGGGCCGCTGCCCTCGTCGGCTCCGACACCCCCGATCTCCCCCTCTCCCTGGTGGAAGAGGCCTTCGACCGGCTCGGCGGGGCCGAGGTGGTGGTGGCCCCCTCCGACGACGGCGGCTACGTGCTGATCGGCGAGAGCCGCCACCATCCTCCCCTCTTTCGCGACATCCCCTGGAGCACCCCGGCCGTTCTCCCCCTCACCCGGCGGCGGGCCGAAGAGCTCGCCATCCCCTACGCCGAGGCCCCCCCCTGGGAGGATCTCGACGACCACGCCTCCCTGCTCCGCCTGATCAAACGCTCCCCCAAAAGTCCCACGGCGGCCCTCGCCCGGCAGTTGCTCGAAACGACACCCCACCGCTAGCTCCCCCTCACCCCGGCCCTCACCCTCGAGGCAGAGGGCTCGGGGCTCAACCGTCCCCGCGGTCATCCCCCAAAAGCAGGCGCCGGGGTTCGAGATCCCGCAGGCGGCTGAAGAGGGTCTCCCCCTCGGGGTCCTCCACCAGGTGAACCCATCCCCCCACGTGCACCAGCCCTCCCCCGGGGGTCTCCTCCAGAAGCCTCCGAATCTCGGCGGCCATCAGCCCGTCCCGCTCCCCAATCCCCTCCACCCCACGGCGCCGGGCGAGAAAGGCCCTGCGGATCTCCGCCGGAGCGCCGGGGCGGATCATGCTGCGGGCCGGGGCGTACCCCTCCTCCCGGGGAGAGGCCTCGGCAGGGGGGAGGGAGAGGAGCGCAGAGAGGTTGCGGTAGGTGATCAGTTCCGTCTCCACCCTCTTGAGCTTGCGGGCCGAGATCTCCGACTGGTCGATGAGGGAGAGGGAGATGCCGGAGTGCCCGGCAAAGGCTGCCGCCGCCCGGTATTCAAAGGGAGGGGTGAGGAGCTCCCGGATGTCGGCCACGGCGGGATGGGCGGCCAGCAGGGCGGGGTCGACCCCGTCCCGCAGGGCCAGCTGCTCCAGAATGCGATCCAGGTACCGCAGAAGGGTCCGGGAGCGGCGCCGGCGAAAATCGAGAGCGTAGGGGCTCAGCTCCAGGGTGATCCGGGCGGGGCGCAGCGCCTCCAGCAGGGCGACGAGCTTTATTTCCCCCCCGGGGTCCCGGTGGACGGTGCCGATGAGGGTCAGGGGGGCGGAGGGCTCGCTCATGGAGGGGATCCCGGGGAAAGAGGCGTACTCAAGGATAAGGCCCCCACCCCCCTTTGCAACAGCCGCCGGCGGGGACTGGCTCTGCGGGGGCCTGTCCCCCTGAGCCCTGATGCATTAAATCCGTTGACACTCCGGGGGGATGGGGATAATTTGGGCGGGAATTTTTTGAATTTATAAATGTGGGGATGGGATGGGAAGAGAGGGAGACAAGGTGTCTTCGTGAATAAGCCGCCGCTGCCGGGTTGATCCGGTGGGGCGGTTTTTTTATGGGCCCCCGGGGTGCCTCCGTTGCCAGCTTAGGTCTCAACGTGCTACGGGGGGGGGCGGTCTGACCATCCACCCCAGGAAGGAGTTCCAATTCGATGCGCCTCATCGTGACCATGCTGGTTGCCGCCGTTACTCTCATCGGAGGCCATTTCATGAACCGCCGGTGGGACAGGGCTCTGTTCTTTCTGGGCCTCGCCATCCTCTGGGGTGTCGTCTCTTTATTGCTGCTAAGCTGGTACGCCATTGAAAAACTCCCCTTCGATTCTCCCGATCGAATGGGGGATACCTTCCGTCTGCTCTTAACGGGAATCGAGGTCGGGTTCGCCCTGATTTGGCTGCTCAGCCTGACAGTCACCTTCCGCAACTCAAGGCGCAAGGAAGGGATGATCTGCCGTTGGACGGCCTCCGGCATCATGGGGGCCGTGCTGCTGACCCTCATGACTTCGGTGGTGGGATCGGGTCTGGGCTTCGCCCTCTACCGCGAGACCCAAAAGGAGGTCGGCATCGCTCAGGAGGTCGAGATGGATGAAAACGATTTGACGCACCTGCCGGAAATGAATAAGCAGTTCTGGCAATACCTCCATTTCGGGGGATTGCGGGATTCTGATCGGGAACTTCCACCTCCACCCGAGGGGCCCGCGGTAATTCGGGGGCAGTTTCTCTACGAAGGGGAACCGGCCGCCGGGGTGTTGGTCAAGGTGACGTTGAACGGCCGATTCAGGACAAAGGACCTGATCACCGACCGCAACGGTATTTTCTCTCTTCATCTCCCTCCCGGGGAATGGTTTGTCAACGTCATTCAGACGTCAAGTTGGACGGAAAAGCCTTCCGGAGAGACTTTCCTCTTGGTAAGCGGCCAGGAGGACCGCCTCGAAGGGGAGGCGTTCCAGCGGCACCATTGGCTCAACAGTCAGGGGCTCAGGGTGGAGGCCAAGATGGATTCTGCGCCGCAGACCCTCATTCTGCATATCCGAGAAATGGTCGGGGTGGTCTGGCCCTCGGAAAAAGGGGACGAGAGAGCCACGGTTGCCGATTCGGTCCTTGAATGGGAGGCATACCCAGGGGCCGAAGATTACCTGGTAGAGATCTCGGGAATTCGCAGGGAGGGGCGTACCACAAATTTCGAGCGGCTAGCCCGGAGGCGGATCTCGAAGGCGACCCGCCTCCCCCTCTCCGCCTTTACGACCTCAGAGGGGGGGGAGTCGGGAATGGAGTACCAGATGCAGGTCTATGCCTTCGCTAAGGACGGGTCGTTCCTAGCTGAGAGCACAGGTTTCGCGAGTGAAGGGACATTCAAGCTTTCCGACGGCAGGATGATCGTAAGCGAAGAGGGAAAAGAAAAATTCGCCGCCCCCCTATCGGCCGATGAGATCGAGACTCTCGACCGGAACCGTCGCTATCTCGATACCGTAAAAGTCCTGATCGAGGCGGATATGCTTGATGCAGCGGGATCCCTTTTGAAACGGGTGGAAGGGATCGCACAGAAGGGGCGCAGAGAAGCATTGAGCGGTTACCTGCTGGCGAAAAAGGGGATGTGCCCGGCGGCACGGCAGTCCTTCGCCGAAGCGCGCAAAGGGGACCCGGGGGTCTGCATCCCAGCAGAGTACTATCAGGGATGCGGTGCGGAATAGGCAGGGACCCAAGGGCATCATGGAGGGGTCAGGTCTTGCCCGCGATCGAAGAAGCGGTGATAACCGCGGGATTCCGCTCCTGCAGCCGATGCATGCCCGAGCGTTACAGGCAATGGCATGCCGGGGAGATTACAGCAAGTGACGTGTATCCCCGGCTGATCGTTCCGAAGTGATCTGAATAACACGTCGACAAAATGCTAATTTCCATCGTTGAATTAAGATTCCTTCCCTTTAGCCCTTCTCATTCAGACAATTTCCGGTAATATTCGGTGACGCAAGAGCAACCGATTCGGGAAACAAGCCGGGGGTAGGCACCCTTTGGGACCAGCCTCCCCCCTCACGCCAACCAACAACAAACAAGGAGGATGACCGGAATGAAGAAACTGACTGTGCTGTGTCTCGTGATCTCTGTGGCCCTGCTGGCCGGCAACGCGTTCGCCGACGTGACCTACACCTGCACCCACGGTAGCCAGGAGCGCATCATCACCATCGTCTACCAGGACCAGGCGGCGAAGGTCCCCTGCGAAGTCACCTACCAGAAGGAGGGGGGCACGGAAACGCTCTGGACCGCGCAGAATCAAGTCGGTTACTGCGAGGAGAAGGTCAGCGCCTTCCTGGAGAAGCAGCGCGGCTGGGGCTGGGATTGCCAGGAGAAAATGGCCGCAGCCGGGATGAAGCAACCGGAGCCGATGAAAGAGGGGATGCAGGAAGGGATGCAGGGACAGAGCAACTAAGTGGTCGTACAGACGGGGCGCTCAGGGATGAGCGCCCTTAGTACTTAGTTGTGAATCCGATCGAGCAGTGACAAGAGCCACCCTCCCCAGCGTCCTGCTCTCCAAACCCGGCACCCTCGAAGGCCCCCTTTAGGGCATTCAGGGTGGAATTCCGGGACAGGGGTGGAATCCCGGGGACAGGATTTTTAAAAAGACCTCTCGGG
>JBFHXN010000046.1:0-11664 GCA_041598955.1 Desulfuromonadales bacterium
CACATGGATCACCATGTCGACCTCCCGGGCGCCTCGGGCTACGGCCTGGGCCGCCTCGATGGCCTTGAGGTCGCTCGGCAGGTAGCCCAGGGGGAATCCGACCACGGTTCCCAGCGCCACCTCCGACCCGTAGAGCAGATCGGCGGCCAGGGGCACGAAGACCGGGGGGATGCAGACCGAAGCGAAACCCCACTCCACCGCCTCCTCGCAGAGGATGCGGATCTGGGCCGCCGTGGTCTGAGGCTTGAGCAGGGTGTGGTCGATGAACGGAGCTGGATTTTTGAGAAAATCAGGCATGGCGACGGAAGGGTGGTTTGACCCGTTTTGCTGGCTGCTGGGCCCTAACTCCGGTAGGAGGCGTTGATCTTGACATACTCGAAGGTGAGATCGGAGGTGTAATAGGAAGCCTCCCCCCCGCCCAGTCCCAAATCGACGGTCACTGTGAATTCGGGGGTCTTGAGAACCTCGGTGGCCCTCTCCTCGAGCTCCTTGCCCGTGCCGACCCCGCCGCGCACCACGGGTACGTCGCCGAAACGGATTTCCACCCGCTCCGGGTCGACCTCGGCGCCGGAATATCCCACCGCGGCGAGGATCCGCCCCCAGTTGGCGTCCTGACCGAAAAAGGCGGTCTTGACCAGGCTGGAGGTGGCAACGGCCCGGGCGGCCATGACGGCCTGGGCATCGTCCGCCGCGCCGGTGATGCGGATATGAACGAGCTTGGTGGCCCCCTCCCCGTCCTTCACGATCATTTTGGCCAGGTCGAGGAGGGTTTTCTCGAGCAGGGAGCAGAAGACCTCGGCCTCCGGGGTCCCGGGAAGGATCTCCGGGTTTTCCGCAAAGCCGTTGGCCAGCACCAGGACCATGTCGTTTGTGGAGGTATCCCCGTCGACGGTGCAGGCGTTGAAGGAGCGGTCGACCCCCCTGCGCAGAGCCTCCCGGAGCAGCACGGCGTCGACCCGCGCATCGGTGAGCACGAAGGCGAGCATGGTGGCCATGTTGGGATGGATCATCCCCGCTCCTTTGGCGATGCCGACCAGGGAATATTCCACCTCCCCTGCCAGGGCCTCACCGCCGGAGACTTTGGCGAAGGCATCGGTGGTCATGATGGCCTCGGCCGCCTTCACGACCCCGTCGCCGGCGAGCTCACGGGCGAGCAGGGGGATGTGGCGTTCGAACTTCTCCATGGGCAGGGGGGCCCCGATGACACCCGTGGAGGAGACGGCCACCATCTCTTCTGAGATGCCGAGGGCGACGGCGACCATCTCGGAGCAGCGAAGGGCATCCTGAAGCCCTTGCTCGCCGGTGCAGGCATTGGCGTTGCCACTGTTGACCAGAACGGCCTGACAGAGCCCCTGTTCGATCCGGGGGCGGGTGATCAGCAGCGGTGCCGCGATGACCTTGTTGGTGGTGAAGACCCCGGCGCAGCGGGCGGGGACCTCCGAATAGATAAGGGAGAGGTCGGGCTTGCCCGATTTCTTGATCCCGGCGGGCCGGGAGGCGAATTTGAAGCCTTTGACCCGCATGCTTTTTTCTTTCGTCATGGCGACCGTCCCGTTGGATGGAAATCTGGAGCTGCCTGCCGTCAACGGCCTAGCGGCCGCAGCACTTCTTGTATTTCTGCCCGCTGCCGCAGGGGCAGGGGTCGTTGCGGCCGACCTTGTCCGCCTCCCGGGTGGTCGGCTTGGGTGCCTGGGCATCCCCCCCGGCGCGGTTAAAGACCAATTGCCGGCGGCGGCGCTCGGCGGCGAGCTTCTCCACGTCATCCTCCCGGGCCAGCTGGACGCGGAAGAGTTTCTGCACCACCTCCTGGCGGATGCGCCCCATCATCTCCATGAAAAGGCCGTAGGCCTCCCGTTTGTACTCCTCCTTGGGGTTGCGCTGGCCATAGCCGCGCAGGCCGATCCCTTCCTTGAGATGATCGATGGAGAGGAGATGGTCCTTCCACTGGGAATCGATGGTCTGGAGCAGCAGAAACTTCATCAGCCGCTCCATCCCCTCCGGGGTGAACTCCTGCTCCTTCTCCCCCAGCCGTGCCAGGGCCTGGTCCTTCAGGTGTCCCTCCAACTCGGCCTGTGTCAGGGAGCGGTCACTGGTGTCGGGAAGCTTGGGGGCAAAGTTGAACAGGCCCGTGAAATCCTCGGCGAGGCTCTCCCAGTTCCATTCCGGAGCAGGGGTCTTCTCGGGACAGAAGGTGGCCACCATGTCGCCGACCATCTCGTCGATGATCCCCTCGGCGGTAGCCCTCACCTCCTCGCCCCCCAGAACCGCGCGACGCTGGGCGTAGATCACCTCCCGCTGCCGATTCATGACGTCGTCATACTCCAGCAGGTGTTTGCGGATCTCGAAGTTGTGCCCTTCCACCTTGCGCTGGGCGTTCTCGATGGCCCGGGAAATCATGCCGTGCTCGATCGGCTCGTCCTCGGGGATACGCAACTTGTCCATGACGAAGGCCACCCGATGGGAGCCGAAAATGCGCAGCAGATCATCCTGGAGACTGAGGTAGAAACGGCTCTCCCCCGGATCTCCCTGACGGCCGGAGCGGCCTCGCAACTGGTTGTCGATGCGCCGCGACTCGTGGCGCTCGGTCCCGAGGATGTAGAGCCCCCCGGCCTGGAGAACGGCCTCCTTCTCCTCGGCGCACACCCTGCGGTACTTCTCCAGGGCAATGGCGTAGGCCGCCTCGGGATCCTCGGCGCCCGCCGATTCGCGCCGCGCGAGCATCTCCGGGTTCCCCCCGAGAACGATGTCGGTGCCTCGGCCGGCCATGTTGGTCGCGATGGTCACCGCGCCCCGGCGCCCCGCCTGGGCCACGATCTCCGCCTCGCGCTCATGGTGCTTGGCGTTGAGGACGTTGTGGGGAGCCCCACGTTTCTTGAGCATCTCGGAAAGGAGCTCGGAATTCTCGATGGAGATGGTGCCGACCAGGGTCGGTTGGCCAGCCTTGTTCCGCTCCACGATGTCGTCGATCACCGCGCGGAACTTCTCCTTCTCCGTCTTGTAGATGAGGTCGGCCTGGTCCTTGCGGACCATGGGCCGGTTGGTCGGGATCACCACCACGTCGAGCTTGTAGATCTCGGAAAACTCGGCCGCCTCGGTGTCGGCGGTGCCGGTCATCCCCGAGAGCTTTTTGTACATCCTGAAGTAGTTCTGGAAGGTGATGGTCGCCAGGGTCTGATTCTCGTTCTCTATCTTGACCCCTTCCTTGGCTTCCACGGCCTGGTGCAGACCGTCGCTCCACCGCCGCCCCGGCATCAGGCGCCCGGTGAACTCATCGACGATCATCACCTCCCCCTCCTTGACCACGTAGTCGACGTCCCGCTTGAACAGGGCGTGCGCCTTGAGGGCCTGGTTGACGTGATGGAGCATTTCGATGTTGCGGGGATCGTAGAGGTTCTCCACCCCCAGCAGACGCTCGACCTTGAGCACCCCTTCTTCGGTCAGGGTGGCGCTTTTGGCCTTCTCGTCGACGGTGAAGTCCCCGGTGTACTCCTTGAGCGTCTGACCGATCTTGCCGTCCCGGTGCTCGATGATCTCCCCTTTCTTGAGCATGGGGATGACCCGGTTCACCTGGAAGTAGAGTTCGCTGGACGCTTCGCTGGGCCCCGAGATGATCAGCGGCGTGCGGGCCTCGTCGATGAGAATGGAGTCGACCTCGTCGACGACGCAGTAGTTGTGCTCCCGCTGGACGTAATCCTCGAGGGAGAACTTCATGTTGTCCCGCAGGTAGTCGAAGCCGAACTCGTTGTTGGTTCCGTAGGTGATATCGGCGCCATAGGCGATCTTGCGCTGGGCGTCGGTGAGCCCATGGACGATGACCCCGACCTCGAGGCCGAGAAACCTGTAGATCTGACCCATCCACTCGGAATCGCGCCGGGCGAGGTAGTCGTTGACCGTGATGACATGGACCCCTTTGCCGGGCAAGGCGTTGAAATAGGCCGGCAGGGTGGCGACCAGGGTCTTTCCCTCGCCGGTCTTCATCTCGGCGATCTTCCCGGCGTGCAGCACCATCCCCCCGATCAGCTGCACGTCGAAATGGCGCATGCCGAGCACCCGCTTGCCCGCCTCGCGAACCACGGCGAAGGCCTCGGGGAGCAGATCGTCATGAGGGGTTCCATCTGCCAGCCGCTGCCTGAACTCGGCCGTTTTCGCCTGCAGGGCCGCATCGGTGAGAGCGGCCATCGCCGGCTCGAAAGCGTTGATTTTGTCGACCACCGGCTGCATCCGCCGTACTTCGCGCTCGTTCTTGCTGCCGACAATCTTTCTAACCAAAGAAGGGATCATTCGCTGACTCCGCTCGGATGAATTTCAGACCCTCCCCGAACCGGAAGGAGGGGTTGGGCCGGCGCGGACAACAGCCGCGGTCCCGGCTCCGGACAAGGCAGGAATACTAGCATAACGCCCCCCCCGTCACAAGGAGAAAGCCCCCTTCGAAAATGGAGGGAGAACAAAAAAAAGCCCCGGAATCCGGGGCCTTGAGGGCATGAACAAGAAATCCTAAAGGAATTTGTTGGGATTGAGGGGAACGCCGTTGAGCCGGACCTCGTAATGGACATGGGGGCCGGTGGAGCTGCCGGTGTTGCCGACGGCTGCGATCTGCTCCCCTCTCTTCACCCGCTGGCCGACCTTGACGAAAAGCTTGGAGTTGTGGGCGTAGTAGGTGCGATAGCCGTAGCCGTGGTCGATGACGACCAGCTTTCCGTAACCGGGCGCCGTTTCGGAGCGGCTGACGATGCCGTCGGCGGTGGCGAAGATCGGGGTGCCGGTGCGGGCGGCGATATCGACCCCCTCGTGCATCTTCTGCCGCCCGGTGAAGGGAGATTCGCGCATGCCGAAGGTAGAGGTGAGCCAGCCCTTGGTGGGCCAACCGCGGGGCTTGGCGGCCAGCAGAGAGCGCTGGTCGTTCAGGAAGCCCTGAACCTCTTCCTGGCTCTCCCGGCGCAGATCGATGGCGGCCCGGATCTGGTCGATCTGCCTCTGCAGCTCGGAAACCTCGGCGCTGGCATCCTCCTCGGGAGGACCGCCGACACCGGTGAGCAGATCTCCCTTGGGACGGGAGAGCTTGGCCATGACCCGGACCTTGGCGTCGTTCTGGGCCAGCACCAGCATTTCCTTGCGCAGGTCTTCGAGACTGACGGCCAACCGCTGCAGCTCCCGGACCTGGGTGCGATTTTCGCCGCGCAGGCGCTGGAGCTCGTGGGCATCGACCTTGGTGTGAACATAATCGGTCAGAACCAGGGAGAGGCCTCCCACCAGGGTCAGCACCGCGGCCAGAATCCCCTTAAGGACCGGCCGCTGGAGAATCAGGCGGCGGACCCGGTGCGAGCCCTCGGGAATGACCAGGATGGTGAACTTCTTGGCAGACAACAGACCCCTCCTTGTTAATGATATTTCAGCCGCGGGAAGCGCGGCTAACGATTAATAATGTATTAACCTTGGCTTTGTCAAGCTTTTTGGGTTGATCCCCGTCTCATCCAAGCAATTTAAGTGCCAAAAACGCCCCCTCGGCCCCTTCGATTCCCCGGGGAGACCCTCCCCCGTCAGAGTTCGTAGCTCACAGCCGTCTCGTCGCAATCGGGAAACTTGGCGCACTTGAGGCAGTCTGCCCAGATTTTGTGCGGCAGCTGTGATTTTTCGATCTCGTGAAAACCGAGCTTGGTGAAGAACTCCACCTGGTAGGTCAGGGCGAAGACCCTCTTGAGCCCCAGCTCCCGAGCCTCCTCCAGGCAACGCAACACCAGCACCCGCCCCACCCCCTTGCCTCCCGAACCCTTCTCAACGGCCAGGGATCGAACCTCGGCAAGATCCTCCCAGCAGATGTGCAGACAGACCGTCCCGATGACCCTCCCCTGCTCCTCGAAAACGTAGAAGTCCCTGATGAACTCGTAGATATCGGCCAGGGAGCGGGAGAGCATGAGCCCTTCCTTGGCGTAGTTGACCAGAAGCTGGTGGATGGCCTTGGCGTCGGGGATACGGGCTTTGCGGATCATGGTCGGGGCTTCCTCGCCTGTTGCATGGGTGGAATGTCGGGAATTTCACGGAAGGAGGGTGCCGCAAAGGGTCAACGGGGCGCGGACTGGGCGATAATCTCCCGGGCGTGCTCCAGGGTCCGCTCGGTGACCCGGGCCCCACCCAGCATCCGGGCCATCTCCTGCACCCTCTGGTCGGCCTCCAGGGGGGTCAGGGTGGTAAAGGTCCGCCCTGCCTCCTCGTGCTTTTCCACCCGGTACTGGAGATCGGCAAAGGCGGCGACCTGCGGAAGATGGGTGATGCAGAGCACCTGCCGCTCCCGGGAGACCGCCTGCAGCTTCTCGCCGACGGCCGTGGCGGCGGCCCCGCCGATGCCGGCATCGACCTCGTCGAATATCAGGGTGCGCACCCCGTCTCCGTCGGGGGCGGAACGCTTGAGGGCGAGCATGATGCGGGAGAGCTCTCCGCCGGAGGCGATGCGGGCCAGGGGACGAGGCTCCTCGCCGGGATTGGGGGAGATGAAGAACTCCCCCCGCTCCAGCCCCCGGAGACCCGGGGCCTCCAGCGGGAAAAGACGCATCTCGAAATGGACCCGCCCCATGGCAAGCTGCTGAAGCTCCTCCTCCACGGCCCGGCGCATCCGCGCGGCCCCTTCCCGGCGAAGCCTGGAGAGCTCGGCCCCTGCCGAATCGAGGCGCTGCCTCGCCCCGGCCAGCTCCCTGGAGAGACCCTCCCGGGCCGCCTCCACATCCCCGAGCTCGGCCAGATCCTCCTCGGCCCGGGCCTGAAACTGGAGGATCTCCTCCAGGGTCGGAGCATACTTGCGCTTGAGATCGGTCAGTCGATGGAGCCTCTTCTCGACCTCGTCCTGCCGCCCCGGTTCGAAGGAGATTTTGCCGGCGTAATCCCGCAGCTGCACGGCGATGTCCTCGAGACTGTAGAGAGCCGAGCGCGCCGCTTCCCCGAGCCGTCCGAGCTGGGGGTCGACAGTGGAGAGAGCCTCCAGCGCTCCGGCGACCCGGTCGAGCTGCTCACAAAGGGCCCCCTCCTGGCCGTAAAGGGTCTCGTACCCTCCCGCCGTGGCGGCCGTCAACCTCTCTGCATTGAGCAGCAGGGCTCTCTCGGCCTCCAGCTCCTGGTCCTCCCCGGGGCGCAAAGCGGCCGCGGCGATCTCCCGCGCCTGGAAGGAGAGCAGATCGAGGCGCTTCTGCCGGTCCCGGTCGGCCTCGTCGAGCCGCCGCAACCGGGCGGAGAGGGCCTCCACCTCTTCGTAGATCAGGCGGTAGGCCTCCATCGCAGGCTCCAGGGCCGCGAAGCGATCGAGGAGGGCCAGGTGATTTTCGGACCGCTGCAATCCCTGGTGCTCGTGCTGGCCGTAGATGCTCACCAGGCGTGAGGCATAGTCCTGCAACTGCCCCAGGGTGGAGAGGGAGCCGTTGATGAAGAGACGGTTCTTCCCCCCCCGGGTGACCACCCGCTTGATCAGCAGCTCCCCGTCGGCTTCGATCCCCCCTTCGGCGAGATCCCGGCGCAGCGACTCCTCCCCCGTGAGGTCGAAGAGGGCCTCCACCGTCGCCTCTTCCTCGCCGGTGCGGATCAGCTCGGCGCGGGCCCGCCCTCCGAGGAGAAGGTTGACGGCGTCGATGATGATCGACTTGCCGGCTCCGGTCTCCCCCGTCAGGACGTTGAAACCCGCCCCGAACCGTACATGCAGCCGGTCGATGATGGCGAAGTTGCGTATGATCAGATCGGTCAACATAGGTCGTTGGATACCCGGAAACCAGGATTCAAACCTTCACATCCGGCTCAGCCTGACGCCTCGGCCTTACCGCTCCCCCCAGCGAAGCTTGGTGCGCAGCACCTGGAAATAATCCTTGCTCGGGCTGATGACCAGCTGGGTACGATGGCCCGAACGCCGGATTTCCACCACGTCCCCCCCCTTCAGGGGCATCCCGACCTGACCGTCGGCGGTCAGGACCACATCCTCGTCCTGAAATTTGACCTCGATGCGGATCGAGGCGTTGGCCGAGACGATGATCGGACGGTTGGTCAGCATGTGGGGACAGATGGGGGAGATGACCAGGCAGTTGAGCCCCGGATAGATGATGGGCCCGCCGGCGGCGAGGTTGTAGGCCGTCGAACCGGTGGGGGTGGCGATGATCAGGCCGTCGGCCTTGAAGGTGGTGAGGTAGTTCTCGTCGACGGAGGCCTCCATGTCGATGATCCGCGCCAGGGCCCCCTTGTTGATGACCACGTCGTTGAGCACCGAGTAGCGCCCCACTTCCTGGTCCGAGCGGTAGACGACGGCATCGAGCATCAGCCTGTCCGATAGCTTGAAATCCCCCGTGAGAACCTTCTCCAGCACGGGGAAGAGTTCCTGGCGGGTGATCTCGGTGAGAAATCCGAGGCTCCCCAGATTGACCCCGAGGATGGGAGTCTGCCGGGCCCCCACCTTGCGGGCCACGGAGATCAGGGTGCCGTCCCCCCCCAGAACAACGATCAGCTCCACCAGGTCCGGGATGACCTTGCCCGCGTGCCCTCCGGGTTCGCCGGCATTGAGGGCCAGCTCCTTCTCGAGCAGAACCTCGACCTTGCGCTCCCGCAACCACGCAGCCACCTCCCGGGCCAGGGCGGTGGCGTCGGGGTGGTTGCGCTTGGCGTACAGTCCAATGGCTTTCATCGGCATCTCCCGGGGACAAACGGGTGAAATCTACCACAGGGTGGGGGCAAAGTCTATCGCTTTCAAAGACTTACGCCGGGGATCTCCTTGTGGGTCCGGACCGTCTGTGCTAGAGTCCCACCTCGTACCCCGATTCCCGTCCCGCGCCGAGAATTTAATTCATGGACCTCTTTACCCGCAACCCCTCCAACCTCAGGGACGCGCCCCTCGCCGAACGGATGCGCCCCCGCCGCCTCGAAGAGGTGGTGGGTCAGCGCCACCTCCTCGGCGAAGGGAAGACGCTGCGGCGGCTGATCGAGACCGATCAGGTCGCTTCGATCATCTTCTGGGGCCCTCCCGGGACCGGCAAGACCACCCTCGCCCGGGTCATCGCCGAGTCGACCCGCAGCAATTTCGTCTTCTTCTCCGCCGTTCTCCAGGGGGTCAAGGAGGTGCGGGAAATCGTCCGGCAGGCCCAGCAGGAGAAGGCCCTCCACGGACGCAAGACCCTCTTCTTCGTCGACGAGATCCACCGTTTCAACAAGGCCCAGCAGGATGCCTTTCTCCCCTCGGTGGAGCGGGGGGAGATCATCCTCATCGGCGCCACCACCGAGAACCCCTCCTTCGAGATCAATTCGGCCCTGCTCTCCCGCTCCCGGGTCTTCGTTCTCAACGGCCTCGAACCGGACGACATCCGGACCCTGCTCCGCCGGGCTCTGGACGACAGCGAAGGGCTGGGAGAAAAAGGTCTCCAGGTGGAGGAGGAGGCCCTCGACTTTCTGGCCGAACAGTCCCACGGAGACGCCCGGGTGGCCCTCAACACCCTCGAGGTGGCCTGCGCCGCGGCCGAGGGGCCCCTGATCACCCTCGAAACCGTGCAGGAGGCCCTTCAGCGAAAGCCCCTGCTCTACGACAAGGGGGCCGAGGAGCACTACAACGTCATCTCGGCCTTCATCAAGAGCCTGCGCGGCTCCGACCCCGACGGCGCCCTCTACTGGCTGGCCCGGATGCTCGAAGCGGGTGAAGACCCCCTGTTCATCGTCCGGCGCATGGTGGTCTTCGCCTCCGAGGACGTCGGCAATGCCGACCCGCGCGCCCTGCAGGTGGCCATCGCCGTCCAGCAGGCAGTCCACTTCGTCGGCCTGCCCGAGGCGCGGATCAACCTGGCCCAGGCCGTCACCTATCTCGCCACGGCCCCCAAGAGCAACGCCAGCTACGTCGGGATCAACGAGGCCCTGACCGAGGTCCGCAGGAGTGGAGCCCTCCCCGTTCCCCTCCATGTCCGCAACGCGCCGACGGGGCTGATGAAGGAGCTCGACTACGGCAAGGGGTACCGCTACGCCCACGACTACCGGGAAGGCTTCGCCCCCCAGGAATACCTCCCGGAACCCCTCCGCGGGAGGCGCTATTATCGTCCCGTGGAACGGGGGTACGAGAAGATGATCGCCGAGAGGATGCGCTACTTCGAGGGGCTCAGGAGCGAGCCCGGGGAAAAGGAGAAAAAGGCTTGAAGCGCGCCTCCCTGCTCCTTCTCCTGCTGTTCCTGGCGGCCCCTTCGGCGGCCTCCGGTGAGTGGGGCCCCTGGGAGAGCCCTCCCCCCCCTGTCTCCCGGCCCGGCGCGTCGGGCAATTCGGACCTCGACCCCCTCGCCTGGGGCGTGCGCTTCTTCCAGAGGTACGTCTCTCCCGTCGACGGCCCCCGCTGCCCCATGTACCCCACCTGCTCGGCCTATGCCCTGCAGGCCCTCGACAGGCACGGGCCCCTGCTCGGGGTCATGATGACCGTCGACCGCCTCTACCGGGAGTCGGACCCGCGGGAGCACCGCCACCCGCTGCGCAAGTACGGCCGGACCCGCTACCACGACCCCATCGAAAACAACGATTTTTGGTTTTCGAGCCCCTGAGACCGGTGATATAGTACGGCGGTCACCTCCCCCAGCGCCCCAAGCCGGCGCCAGCCCGATGGATTGAGACCATGCCCGACTTCGGCCTTCTCTACGACCTGCTGATCCTGCTCGGCATGGCCCTCGCCAGCGCACTGCTCTTCAACCAGCTGCGCCTCTCCCCCATCGTCGGCTACCTGGTCAGCGGCATGCTGGCCGGCCCCTACGGCCTCCATCTCGTCACGGGGGTCCACGAGGTGGAGCTGATCGCCGAGGTCGGGGTGATCCTGCTCCTCTTCACCATCGGTCTCGAATTCTCCGTCACCCGGCTGCTGCGCCTGAAGAAGCTGATCCTGATCGGGGGCTCCGTCCAGATCCTGCTCACCGGCGGGCTGGTCTACGCCGGGGCGAGGCTCTTCGGCACCGCTCCCGCTCCGGCCGCCGTCCTGGCCATGGCCATCTCCCTCTCCTCCACGGCCATCGTCCTGAAGCTGCTTCTCGAAAAGGGGGAGATCGACGCGGCCCACGGGCGCATCTCCCTGGCCATCCTCCTCGCCCAGGACCTCTGCGTCGTCTTCTTTCTCGTCGCCCTCCCCCTGCTTCGCGGCCAGACCTCTGGGCTCTCGGCCCTGGGCCTGCTCAAAGCCGCCGCGCTGCTCATGGGCCTCTTCCTCTTCTCCCGCTACCTGCTGCAGCCCCTGCTGCGGAGCATTCTGAGGACCAAGGCCCAGGAGCTCTTCCGGATCACCATCCTCGCCCTGATCCTGGGCACCGCCTGGATCACGGGTCAGGCCGGGCTCTCCCTCGCCCTGGGCGCCTTCCTGGCCGGGCTTTCACTCTCCGAATCCCCCTACGCCCATCAGGCCCTCTCCGACGTCCTCCCCTTTCGGGACACCTTCCTGGCCATCTTCTTCATCTCCATCGGCATGCTGATCGACCTCGGACTGGTGGTCGACCAATGGCCGCTGGTCCTCGGCCTGACCCTGGCCGTCGCCCTGCTCAAGACCCTGACAGGCATGGCGGCCACCCTGATGGTCGCCTACCCCCTGCGCATCGCCCTGCTGGCAGGCATCCTTCTCTTCCAGGTCGGAGAGTTCTCCTTCGTCCTGCTCAAGGAAGCCCTCGCCCTGGAGATCCTCCCCGAGCCGATCTACCA
>JBFHXN010000047.1:0-11458 GCA_041598955.1 Desulfuromonadales bacterium
ACCTTCCGACGGCCTCGCCGGCCTCCGAGGCGGCCGCCATCCGGGCCCTGGGTGACATCGGCGACGGGCGGGCCCTCGATTCCCTCCTGGAGCGGGTGGCCGGGGAGAACCGGGGCGAGGTCTTTCTCGCCCTGGGCAAGCTCAAGGATCCCCGGGCCGAGAAGGCCCTGACCGATGGGCTGCGGGACCCTGACTGGAGGGTGCGGATGAACGCCGCCATGGCCCTGGGGCCCGTGGGCTCGGCCTCTTCCATCCCCCATCTCAAAAAAGGTCTCGCCGACGAGGTGATGGTGGTGCGGGAGTGGTCGGCCCGCTCCCTGGAGATGATCACCGGGAGCCATGTCACCTATCGCAACGAGAGGGGGGAGGAGGTCGCCCCCTACAGCATCTACCATTGAACGGGGGCCGATGAAAAACGCCCGTCTGCTGCGTTCCCCTTGCCCCTCGGGGTAGGCCGCCGCTCCTGGTGCCTTATTCCTCGGGGCGTCGGGCGCCTTGCATCCAAGACATTTTTGATCGGCCCCTGGGCCCCATCGGTAAGACTGGAACGGACAACGTGGCCAAAAACCTTCTGACCATCCAGGGGCTCGGACCCCTGCTCCTCTCCCGCTGGAGCTGGCGCCTGGTGCGCCTGCTGCTCCTCGCGCTGCTGTTCGCCATGATCGGTTATGGCTGGCATCAGCACGCCATCCCCGGGGTCAGGGTCGCCGACCCCCTGATGTACACCAACCTCGCCACCTACGGCTTCTGGGTGCTCTGGCTCATGGGGGCGGTCTTCCTGGCCCTTTTCCTGGGGCGCGCCTGGTGCGCCGTCTGCCCCGTGGGGTGGCTCAACGGCCTGGTCGCGAGGGTCGGGCTCAAGCGCCCCCTGCCGGCGGCCCTGCGCAACTTCGTCCCCGTCACCCTCACCCTCCTCGGCCTGCAGCTCGGGGTCTATTTTCTCGCCATCCACCGCTTCCCCGATCTCACCGCGGGGCTCCTCGCCCTGATGGTCCTGCTCGCCGTCGCCGCGGGGCTCCTCTTCCGGCACCGGGCCTTCTGCACCCTGCTCTGTCCCGCCGGGGCGGTCTTCGGCCTCTACGCCCGGGTCGCCCCCTACCGGCTCGGCATCGACGACCCCGACATCTGCGCGGGATGCGATCGGGCGGCCTGCGTCGAGGGGGGAGGGGAGTGGCGGCGCTTCGCCCTGGGACGGGGCGTTCTCTACTGGGAGTGCCGCAGGGAGGGGTGCCCGGCGGAGCTCACCTCCGAGCGGCTGGGGGAGAACCCCGGCTGCACCCTCTGCCTCAACTGCGCCCCCAACTGTCCGAAGGGGAACGTCTACCTCGGGCGCTCACCCTGGCCGGAAGAAGCTTCCCGGATCCCCCTGGGCCCCTCGGAGACCCTATTCTTCGTGGTCCTCTTCGGGCTCCTCACCGCCAACTTCAGCAAGGTCTTCGTGGAGCTGAGGGAGCTGATCTTCTGGCTCCCCGAGACGGCGGCCCGCCTGCTCGGCTGGGAGGCGGCCGGCTTCTACCTCCTCGCCGTCCCCTGGGTGGCCCTGGGCCTGCCGCTGCTCCTTTTTCTCCCCTCCTGGCTTCTGCTCAAGGGGAGCGGTCTGAAAAGCGAGCTCCTCCCCCCCGGCGCCTCCCCCCGGGGAGAGCCGCCCCCTTCTTCCCCCCTGGACGACGGGCCCCGGTTCTGGAGTTCCCTGGGGAGGCTTTCCCTCTCCTATATCCCCCTGGTCCTCGGCGCCCACCTGGTGCTCGGGGCCGTCAAGCTCAACGCCAAGGGGGGGTACCTCCCCTTCGTGCTGCAGGATCCCACGGGGGTCCGCAGCTATCTCGCCATGCACGTCATGCAGACGGTGAACCAGCCCGGCGTGGTGCTCCCCCTCGACCTGCTCAAGTGGCTGGTACTCGCCCTGCTGGTCGGAGGCTACCTCGCCTCCCTGGCCGTCGCCCGGCGGGTGGCCCGCGGGGCGGAACGGGGCTTTTTCGCCGCTTCGGCTCTCGGAGTCACCCTCGCCGCCTCCCTCTATCTCGCCACCGTCGTGCGCTGGCTCTTCATCCGATGAGACGCCTTCTCGCCTGCTCCATCGTCGCCCTGGCCCTCGGGGGGGGAATCGCCTGGGGGTGCTTCGGCCCCAAGCTCTACGTCGGCACGGGGGCGGGGGTGGAGGCGGAGGTTCTCTACGAGCTGGTCGCCCTTTATCTCAAGGAGAAGACCGGCATCGAGACGGTTCGGGTCGAGCTGGAGGGGCGCGATGCCGCCGAGGAGCTTCATGGGGAGCGCCTCGATCTCGCCTTCGCCCCGGGCCCCGCGCCCGGGCTGACCCCCCTGATCGAGCTTGCCGGGCTTCCCCTTCTGCTGAGCGGCCGAAGGCCCCTGGAGGATATCCAGTTCACCACCGCGGGGCCGGCCCTGCGCCGCCTGGGGTCGAAGCTGACCCCTCTCCAGGTCCGGGATCTCTGCGCCCGGGTCGCCGCCGGGGCTCCCGTGAAGGCCGAGGTGCGCCGGTTTCTGACGGAGGCCCGATGGCTCTAGAGAGGATCGGGATCGCCTCCCTGCTCGGGGGGCTTCTGCTCGCGGGGTGTCTCCCGGCACCTCCCGCAGCGCCCGAGTCGCAGGCGCCCCTGGAGATCGCCGGGGTCCTCTCCGGCGAGACGATCCTCTCCGGGGAGGTGCTTCTGGTGGACGACGTCCTCGTCCCCGCCGGAAGCCGGATGGTTTTTCGCGCCGGGACCACCGTGCGGGTGCGCTCCGCCGAGGGGACCCAGATCGATCCCGAATATCTCTCCTCCCTCACCGAGCTGCTGGTGCGCGGCACCCTGGTGGTTCAGGGGACGGAGGAGTCCCCCGTCCGGTTTCTTCCTCTGACCTCCCCTTCCGAAGGGGAGCCGGCCTGGGCCGGGATCCTGCTCGACGGCGCGACGGAGAGCGCCGTGGAAGGGGCCCGGATCGAGGGGGCCGAAACGGGGATTCTCTGCATCGACAGCTCCCCCCTCCTCCGGGGCAACCGGATCACCGGGTGCCGCTACGGCATCATCGCCCAACAGAAAAGCTCCCCCCGGATTCTCGATAACCGCCTCGAGGCGGGGGAGGGGGGAATCTTCTGCTGGCGGGGGTCGAACCCCTACCTCTATGGCAACCGCATCGCCGGAAACCGGGAGGAGGGGGTCTTCGTGGACGCCTCCAGCCGGCCCTGGCTCGATCGCAACGAGGTGACCGGCAACGCCATCGGCCTCGCCCTCTATCCCCGGGATCTCCCCTTCGATTCGACGGAGGTGCGGGGCAACGGAGAGGACGTCCGCTACCTGGGCGGGGGAGGGGGGGCGCCGTGAGGGGCCTTGGGACGGCACTTCTGCTCCTCATCCTCTGCGGCGCCGCCCGGGGGGAGGGGTTGCACTACAGGGGGGAGAACTCCCTCTGGCAGGATACCGTCTGGGACGGGGAGGTGCTGGTAGACGGAATCCTGACGATTCCCCCCGGGGTGACCCTCCATGTCCGCCCCGGCACCACCGTCCGCTTCACCCGGCGGGAGACCAACGGCGACGGCATCGGGGAGCACGAGCTTTTCATCCAGGGGCGCCTTCTGGCCTCCGGGACCGCCGAGGCGCCCGTCCGCTTCACCTCGGCCGAGGCCGATCCGCGCCCCGGGGACTGGGGGGCGATCAACATCATGGCCAGCGAGGAGGAGAACCTTCTGGAGCAGGTGGAGATCGAGTATGCCTACCGGGGTTTCCATGCCCACTTCGCCCGGGCCTCCCTCGCCGACTGCCGCTTCCGCCGGAACGTGCGGGGGCTCCAGTTCCAGGAATCGACGGTGGCCATCGCCCGCTGCCGCGTTTCGGACAACCTCAACGGGCTGCAGTTTCGCGACTCCAAGGTCACTCTGGCCGACTCCGTGGTGGAGGGGAACTACTGGGGGGTGCGCTGCGTCTACAGCGAGCTTGCCCTGAGCCGCTGCCGGGTGGAGGGAAACCTGGTCAACGGCGTCAACCTGCGGGATTCCTCCCTTTCGGCCACGGCAAACCGCATCTCCGGCAACCGCAAGGGGCTCTACCTGCAGCGCAGCCGCTGCGAGGTGACGGGGAATGAACTGCTCGACAACAGCGAACATGGCATCCTTCTTGAAGAATCTGACTGCCGGGTGACGGCCAACCGCATTGCGGGCAATGGCCGGGCCGGAGTCAAGTGGATCGACGCCCGGGGGAGCCTGGCGGGCAACCGCCTCGACGGCAACGGCACCTGGGCCCTCTACAATGAGGGGGCAGGGGAGGCCGACGCTCGGGGGAACTGGTGGGGAAGCACCGATCCCGGAGCCATCGCCGCCGCCATCCGCGACGGGGAGGACCTTCCCGGGATGGGCCGGGTCGACGCCTCGGATCCCCTGGAGGAGCCTCCCATCCTGCCCAAACTGGAACTGCGAGAGGACATGGAACAACGATGAGGGTGAAGAGAGGAACTGCGCTGACCATCCTTGTGCTGCTGGGGCTCTGTGCCGGCGGGTGCGACCGCGCCTCCGAGAGGCCCGTCTACCGCCTCGGGCTGATGAACTGCAACAGCGAGCAGGAGACCCTGGCCCGCTTCCGCCCCCTGGCCCGCTACCTCTCGGAGAAGCTCGGGGTGGAGCTGGAGCCCGTTCCCGTCGACACCCAGGATTTCGAGGAAGGGTTCGCCCGGGGGGAGTACGATTTCACCCACAGCAACTCCCTGCTCTACGTGATCCTCAAGGAGAATCACGACCTGCGCCTGGTCGCCGCGGAGAAGCGGGGGGCCTTCGGTTCGCGCACCGCAGGAGCGATCATCGCCCGGCGCGGCAGCGGCATCGAGACCCTCGCCGACCTCAAGGGGAAGCGGATGCTTTTCGGCCCCCAGCTCGCCCCCACGGGCTATCTCGCCCAGTACGACCTGATGCTGGCCGCCGGCCTCGACCCGGAGCGGGACCTCGCCTACTACGCCATCCCATCGGGCTCCTTCAAGCACGAGAAGGTCATCTACGGGGTCTATTTCGGGGAGTACGACGTCGCCGCCGCTCCGGCCCTCGACCTGGAGCTGATGACCCGGGAGGGGAAGGTGGCCGCCGACGATTTCGTCGTCCTCGCCCAGAGCCAGATCATCCCCTACTGCACCTTCGGCGCCCACGCCCGGCTCGACCCGAAGCTGGTGGAGAAGTTCCGGGCCGCCCTCCTGGCCCTCACCCCCGAGGAGACGGTGGAGATCGACGGCGAGCGGGTCGGGGTGCTCAAAAGCGCCTGGATCGAGGGCTTCGAGCAGCTGATCGACTCGGACTACGATTCCATCCGGGCCATGGCCCGGCGGGTCAACATGCCCCCCTACCAGCAGTTCTGAGGGGGCGGGGATGGGGGATCGCTTCGACCGTCTGATGCTCCTCGGCCTGACCCTCACCCTGGGGTTCCTCGCCCTGCTTCTGCTGCAGGCCCCGGCCCGGCATGACGGCGCTCTCCGGCCGGCCCTGGCCCGGGCCCTGGAGCGGGATATGGCCCTGCAGGCCCGGCTTGCCCTGCTGGGGCGGATCTACGGGCCGGTGGAGGAACTGGCCGCCGCCGGCGCCCCCGAACAGGCGCTGCTCAAGCTCGAGGAGCTCAACCGGCAGTATCCCGGAGAGGCTCACGGGCAGATCCTCAAGGGGGAGATCCTCCGCAGGCTCGGAGCGTTGCCGGAGGCCGCCGCCAGCTTCGCCCGGGGAGTCCGCCTCGACGGGGACTACCTGGAGGAGAGGAGTCCCCTCACCAGGCGGACGGAAATCCGTCAACTGGTGGAGGAGGGGCTCGCGACCGTCGGCGAACGGGCCCGCGCCCATCCCGACAACCCGACCTTCTCCGCCCAGCTGCGGGAGCTCTATTACCTGCAGAGCCGACTGGCCGGGGGATGCGAGTAGAGACCATGCCGAATCTGCGCGACCGACATCTCTGGCTTGTCATCGCTTCGGGGCTCTGCCTCGGGCTCCTCGGGTCTCTGCTCGCCGTCTGGGGCAACCCGGCCAACTCGGGCATCTGCGTCTCCTGCTTTCTGGAGAACAGCGCCGGAGCCCTGGGAATGCACGGCAACGACCGGATGCAGTACCTGCGCCCCGAGCTGATCGGCTTCGTCCTGGGTGCCCTGGCGAGCGCCCTGGCCTTCCGGGAGTTTCGCTCCCGGGGGGGAAGCGCCCCACTGCCCAGGCTCCTGGCCGGGTTCTTCCTGATCGTCGGCAGCGCCGTCTTCATCGGCTGTCCCATCAAGCTCTTCCTGCGCTTTACCGCCGGGGACCTCACCTCCCTGGCCGGGGTGGCCGGGCTGGTCCTCGGGGTCTGGGTCGGCCTGCGGGGCCTCGCCTCCGGAGTCGATCTCGGCGGCCCCTCCGATCAGAAGGGCGGGGGGGGGATCCTCGTTCCGCTCCTTTTCGCCCTGCTCCTCGCGGCCCTGCTCCTTCGTCCCGGGTTTCTCCTTTTCTCCCGCGGCGGCAGCGCTGCCCAGCACGCACCGCTGCTCCTCTCCCTCGGCGCGGGGCTTCTTCTCGGTGCCCTGGCCCAGCGGACCCGCTTCTGCATCACGGGGGGGCTGCGGGATACCTTTTTGATGGGGGGACGCTCCCCCCTGGCCTGGGGGCTGGTCGCCTTTCTGGGCGGGGCCGTGGCGGTCAACCTCGCTACGGGGCGTTTCCAACTGGGCCTCTACGGCCAGCCTGGAGCCCACCTGGAGCATCTCTGGAGCTTTCTCGGGATGGGGCTCGTGGGGTGGTTCTCGGTGCTGGTCGGGGGGTGCCCCTTCCGGCAGCTGATCAAGGCGGGGGAGGGGGATACGGACGCAGGGCTGGTGGTGGTCGGGATGCTCCTGGGCGCGGGGCTGGTGCAGTCCATGGGGATCGCCGCCACAGCCGCCGGGGTCTCCCTGGCCGGCAAGGTGGCCGTGCTCGCGGGACTGGCGCTGGCGATGGGGGGGAGCCTGCTCTTTCGTCATCGAGGTTCCGGTTAGGCGAACCCCAAACATGACCGCCAAGTCACCAGGTCACCAAGAACGGCTTCGGAAAATGGTCACCATGGAATTTCATGCTTTTCGTCAGACCTTTGTGTCTTGGCGTCTTGGTGGCCAGCCTTTAGACAGTTGAACCGACCTGGGAAAGGATGATGTTTTGACCAAGCTCCTTCGCGACCCTCATATCATCTGGCGGCTGGAGAAGCGCCGGGAGCAGGAGGTTTTCTCGGCCCTCGAGCGGGGGGAGGATGTCTCCGCCCTCGGGACGGTGACCCTCATCCGCTCGGGGATGATGCACCAGCTCAACCTCCTGGGGGGGATGATCTGGCAGCTCTGCGACGGAACCCGCGGGGTTCCGGAGGTGGTGGCGGCCCTCGCTCCCGAGTTCGAGGTGCCCCGGGAAGAGCTCGAGGCCGACGTCGAGGAATTCGTCGACGACCTGGTCCAGAGGGGGTGGCTGCGCCATGAGTGATCCGGTGACCGCCCAGTTCTCGGCCCCCCTGACGGTCAACTGGACCCTCTCCTACCGCTGCAACTTCAGCTGCCTCCACTGCTACAGCCGCGAGGAGCAATCGACGGAGCTTCCCCTGCCCGACCTCAGGAGGATCGTCGACATCCTCGCCGACGCCGGGGTGCTCTTCATCAACTTCGGAGGGGGGGAGCCCCTAGTCTGCGCCGACCTCTTCGAGCTCTCGACCTACGCCGCGAAACGGGGTCTCAACGTCTCCATGAACACCAACGGCTGGCTTCTCGACGGGGAGGCGGCCCGCAGACTCAAGGAGAGCGGCTTTTCCAGCGTCGGAGTGAGCATCGACAGCGCCGAGGCGCCCCTGCACGACGACTTCCGTTCCATGCCCGGCTCCTTCGACAGGGCCGTGGCGGGCCTCGACGCATTGCGGGACGCCGGTTTGCGCAGCACCATGAGCTCGGTGATCTCCCGGATCAACCACACCCGGTTCGGCGAGCTGCTCGAGCTGGCCCGCCGGCACGGGGTGGAGCAGGTCTTCCTGCACAATTTCAAATGCAGCGGGCGGGGGTTCAAAAACCGGGAGGAGCTCGACCTCTCTCCCGCCGAGTGGCAGGACTTCTACCAGCAGGCCCTGCGGGTGAGGCGGGAGACCCGCGACCTGCGCATCTCCTTCGACGATCCGGTCCTCGCCTCCCTCCCCGGCTACGAGGAAAATTCCGTGGTAAAGGGGAGCACCTGTGGTAAACTCTCTCTGCATCTGCGCCCGGACGGGGACCTCACCCCCTGCGGCTTTATTCCGCTGGTGGTGGGAAACATCCTCCGGGAGGATTTCGAGACCCTCTGGCACGACTCACCCATCCTCAAAAAGATGCGCCACAAGGAGGCCCAGGGGAAGTGCCAGGGGTGCAGCGCCTTCGAAGATTGCCTGGGAGGCTGTACCGCCCGCTCCTTCGCCACCACGGGCGAATTCAACACCCCCGACCCCCACTGCTGGAAGTAGGCGCCCGGGGAGCTGGAAAACGAGTTGACCGGCCGGAGGCGGCCGGTGAGACATACCCCAAAACCCTTTGCCGAAGGAGGTGAACCCGATGAAAAGGTACAGCAAGCCGCAGGTGGTCGGTTCCTCGAACGTCCATCCCTGCTGAGAACCCCGGGGGGCAGCGATGCTGCCCCCCGAGTTTTTTCACCTCGATACCATTCCAACTCCCCATGCCCCTCGACCTGCTCGACACACCCCTGCGGATGACCTGGGACCTCCACGGACCGGGAGGCGCCCTGACGTCCGGGGAGATACTCGCCCTGGCTCGGCGCCTGTCCGAAGGGGGGGTCTTCTTCGTCATCCTCGATGAGCGCCCCCTTGCCCATCCGGGCATCCTTCCCGCCCTGGAGATCCTGGCCGAGGGAGGCTCCCAGGCCTCGGTGGTGACCACGGGGGAGGCCGGGGAGCTCAGGGCCCTCGCTCCCACCCTTCCCCTGGCCCAGGTCTATCTCGACGCGGCCCCTTTCCTGGGGGAGGGTGCCCTCGACAGCGACAGCCTGGGGAGTGCCCTGGAGGCCCTTCGCGACCTGGGGAGGGAGCCGGTTCTCTGGCTCGCTCCCTGGCGGCGTTTCCTCCCGGCCCTGCCGGACCTTCTGGCCTTTTGCGGGGAGCGGAAGGTGGGGAGAATTAAGTTGCCAAACCTCAGGATCAGTGATAATTTCGCCCAGTCCCGCGACGGGGGGGTGCCCCGGCCCAGGGACCTCGAAGTGCTGCGGAGCCGCCCCGGGGGAATCCCGGCGATCCCCCCGGGACTCGCCCTGGAGATCCATGACCGTTTTCTCTGGGAGCTGCTGCGACCCGAGGAGGCGGTGGCGGAGGGCTACGGCGGCTGCCAGGCCGGCAACAGTCTCGGGCACCTCGACGAGCGGGGGGAGCTCCATCCCTGCTCCTCCTGGCCCCAAAGCCTCGGCTCCCTGCTTCTGGAGCCCCTCGAGGCCCTGTGGCGCTCCCCGAGGCGCCTGGCCCTGAGGGAGGAGATTGAAGCCGTCCCTGCCGGTTGCGGCGGTTGCCGGGACTATCCCCTCTGCCTCGGGGGGTGTCGCGGCCTCTCCCGGTGCCTCGATGGGGAAGGGGGGCGCGACCTCCTCTGCCCCGGCCCCCGTTGACCCTCTCCGGTTCCCCCTGCCGCCCGAAGCGACCCATGGCCATCTACCTGGACAACGCCGCCACCTCCTACCCCAAACCCGAGGGGGTCTATCAGGCGGTGGAGCACGCCCTCCGTTTTGCCGGGGCGAGCCCTGGTCGCGGGGGGCACGAAATGTCACTGGCCGCCACCCGGACCGTATTCGAGGTCCGCGAAGCGGTGGCCGGCCTCTTCCGTATCCCCGACGCCTCCCGGGTCGCCTTTACCGCCAACGCCACCGAGGCCATCAATTTCGCCCTCTTCGGCCTGCTCCTGCCCGGTGACCGGGTGGTCACCTCGAGTGTCGAGCACAACGCGGTGAACCGCCCCCTGAGGGCCCTTCAGGACCGGGGGGTGACGGTGGTCAAGGTGGCCGCCGACCATCGCGGTTTCGTCGATCCGACGGCTCTGAAAGCCGCCTGCGCCGAGAAGACGCGCATGGTGGTCCTCACCCACTGCTCCAACGTCACCGGTACCCTTCAGGCCATCGAGGAGATCGGTCCCTGGTGCCGCCGGCAGGGGATTCTCTTTCTGGTCGATGCCGCCCAGAGCGCAGGCCTCTTCGCCATCGACGTCGAGGCCCTGGCCATCGATCTGCTCGCCGCCCCGGGTCACAAGGGGCTCATGGGGCCTCCGGGGACGGGGTTTCTCTATGTCCGGGAGGGGTTGCAGCTTACCCCCCTGATCCTCGGCGGCACGGGGAGCCATTCCACCTCCGAACTCCCTCCGGAGCAGATGCCCGAGCGCCTCGAGAGCGGGACTCTCAACGCCCCGGCCCTGGCCGGGCTCAAGGCCGGCATCGACTTCATCACCGGGGTCGGTCTCCACCGGCTGCGGGAACAGGAGGAGGCGCTCCTCGCCCAGTTGATCGGCGGCCTCAGGAGCATCCCTTCGGCGATGGTCTACGGCAGCGGTGACCCCCGCTGGCACGGCGGAGCCCTCTCCTTCAACCTGAAGGGGCTCGATCCCTCCGAGGTCGGCTTCCTTCTCGACACGGATCACGGCATCGCGACCCGGGTCGGGCTCCACTGCGCCCCCGATGCCCATCGGAGCATCGGCACCTTTCCCCGGGGGACGGTGAGAGTCAGCCCCGGGTATTTCAACACCGCCGAGGAGATCGACCACCTCCTCTCGGCGGTGGCCGCCCTGGCCTCAAGGGCCGGGAGCTGAGACGGTTTCATTCCCTGAACAGGAGAAGAGCCATGAAACGACTTCTGCTTTGCCTGCTTGCGGCGATGCTGCTGCTGGCGGCCGCCTGCTCCCTGCCGCCGGAGCGACCCATCAGCCTCGACCGGCTGATGGCCACCCGGGTCTACAGCCTCTACACCATCGAGGAATCTCCCGAAGAGGTCCTCGCCGCCCTCAATCGGGACGGCGAAGTGATCCTGCTCGGCAAGCGCAAGGTCGGGAAGAAGGAATATCCGGTCTATGTGAAGGTCCTCGCCACCTCCGACGGCATCGAAATCTCCGACTACGAACGCTAGCCCGCCGGGAACACCCCCCCCGCTGACTTGCCAGGCTCCCGCTGACGCCGACCCCGGCGCGGAAGGATATCCATGCAAAAGACCTACATCCTCGACACCAACGTTCTGCTCCACGACCCGCAGGCCCTTTTCAGGTTCAAGGAGCACCTGGTCGTCATCCCGATCACCGTCATCGAGGAGATCGACCGCTTCAAGAAGGAGCTGAGCGAGACGGGGCGCAACGCCCGGCAGGTTTCCCGGATCATGGACGGCCTGCGCAAGAAGGGGCAGCTGGTCAAGGGGGTTCCCGTGGGGGATGCCGGCGGCGAGCTGCGGGTGGTGCTCTACCACGAGGACTACCTCAAGCGTCTGCCGGCCGAGCTGCGGGTCGACCAGGGGGACAA
>JBFHXN010000048.1:0-11428 GCA_041598955.1 Desulfuromonadales bacterium
CACCAGAGAACCGCCCCAGGAGAGCCCCTTGCCGGTCAGCACCCCGGACTCGTAGCGGTTGGTGATGCGCTTGTACTGGCCGAACATGTAGCCGATCTCACGCCCCCCGACCCCGATGTCGCCGGCGGGCACGTCGGTGTACTCCCCCAGGTGGCGGTAGAGCTCGGTCATGAAGCTCTGGCAGAACCGCATGATCTCGTCATCGCTCTTCCCCTTGGGATCGAAGTCGCTCCCCCCCTTGCCGCCTCCGATGGGCATGCCGGTCAGGGAGTTCTTGAAAATCTGCTCGAAGCCGAGGAACTTGATGATCCCCAGGTAGACCGAGGGGTGGAAGCGCAGCCCCCCCTTGTAGGGACCCAGGGCGCTGTTGAATTCCACCCGGAAGCCGCGGTTGATATGGACCTCCCCCTTGTCGTCCTGCCAGGGCACCCGGAAGATGATCTGCCGCTCGGGCTCGCAGATCCGCTCGATGATCTTGTGGTGAGCGAATTCGGGATTTTTGACCAGCACCGGTCCAAGGCACTCGAGAACCTCGCGCACGGCCTGGTGAAATTCGGTCTCTCCGGGGTTGCGACGGAGAACTTCCTGGAAAATCGGCTCGACTTTCTCGTCCAACGGGGTGGTCATGATCTGCCTCCTGGGTTGAGAGATGGAAATGAGGGATGTCGGCCCACCAGCGGGGCCCGCTGGCC
Organism: Desulfuromonadales bacterium; assembly: GCA_041598955.1. Lineage (GTDB taxonomy): Bacteria > Desulfobacterota > Desulfuromonadia > Desulfuromonadales > JBFHXN01 > JBFHXN01. The sequence goes on from JBFHXN010000048.1 coordinate 693, forward strand.
AATGCCCTGGTTCCGCACCGGCCGCCGGTGACCCACTCCTCCATGAACCGTGCCAGTCTCCGGCATGAGCCAGGACACTGTGCCAATCGCTTGTTTTTAAATGGGTTTTGGCGAAAGCGGAGGGAGGCCCCTCATCATAAGGGTCGAGGGAGCGTGTTCACCGGGGAGTCGAACCGGGTACACACCCTACACCATCGGGAGGGGGCGGGAGCCTTGCGCGGAAAGTCCGGTTCAGAGCATGTCGACGGGGTCGACATCGACGGCGAGGGAGACCCCGGCGGAGAGCTTTCGCCGCAGGGGCTCCAGGGACACCAGCAGGCGCCGCAGGGGCTGGCGGTGGATCGACTTGAGCAGGATCTGCACCCGGCTCTTGCCCCGCAGCCGAGCGAGGGGACAGGGGGCGGGGCCGAGGATGTCGGCCTCCGAGGCTGCTGGGGAGAGATCCCGGACCAGGGCCTCGGCGGCCCGGGAGACGGTCTCCCCGTCGTTGCCGGAGAGGACGAGGTTGACCAGGTGGCCGAAGGGGGGGTAGCCGAGTTCCTCCCGGAAGGCGAGTTCCATCCGGCAGAACTCTTCGTAATCGTGGCGGGAGGCGCAGGAGAGGGCGTAGTGGTCGGGAGAGTAGGTCTGCACCAGGACCCGTCCCGGCCGCTCCCCCCGGCCCGCCCGGCCGGCCACCTGGGTGAGGAGGGAGAAGGTCCGCTCGGCGCTTCGAAAATCGGGAAAATTCAGGCTGCTGTCGGCCCCCACCACCCCGACCAGGGTCACGCCGGGGAAATCGTGCCCCTTGGCGATCATCTGGGTGCCGACCAGGATGTCGATCTCCCCGGCCTCCATGCGGGAGACCAACTCTTGGTGGGAGCCCTTGCGGCTGGTGGTGTCCCTGTCCATGCGGGCCGTGCGCGCCGCGGGGAAAAGCCCCGCAAGCTCCTCCTCGAGCCGTTCCGTGCCGGCCCCCTCCGGATGGATGTTCCCTCCGCCGCATCCGGGGCACTGATCGACGGGGGGTTCGGCGTAGTCGCAGTAATGGCAGCGCAGCTGGCGGCGCCCCTGGTGGAAGGTGAGGGTGATGGCGCAGTTGGGGCAGCGAAAGGTCGTCCCGCAATCGGCGCAGAGCAGGAAGGGGGCGAAGCCTCGCCGGTTGAGAAGGAGCAGGGCCTGCTCCCCCCGGGCCAGGGTTTCGGCCAGGGCCTCCCGCAGCGGCTCCGAGAGTACCCCCTCGGGACGGGACTGGGTCAGGTCGATCAGCTCCACCTCGGGAAGGGGGCGGTCGGCCACCCTCCCGGAGAGGTGCAGGTAGCCCGTCTGCCCCGTCCGGGCGCGGTGGAAGGTGGCCAGGGCCGGGGTGGCGCTGCCGAGCAGCACCAGTGCTCCCTCCATCTGCCCCCTCAGCAGGGCGAGATCCCTGGCGTTGTACCGGAATCCCTCGGCCTGCTTGTAGCTCGCCTCGTGCTCCTCGTCGACCACCACCACCCCCAGCTCCCGCAGGGGGGCGAAGACTGCCGAGCGGGCGCCGATGACGATGGAAACCTCCCCGGCGGCGATGGCCCGCCAGGAATCGTAGCGCTCCCCGTCGGAGAGCCCCGAGTGGAGTACGGCGATGGTCGCCGGAAGCCCGGCGAAGCGGGCCCTGAAGCGGGCCACCAGCTGGGGGGTGAGGGCGATCTCGGGGACCAGCACCAGGGCCCGCTTCCCCCGCTCGAGGGCGGAGGCGATGGCCCGCAGGTAGACCTCCGTCTTGCCGCTGCCCGTCACCCCGTGAAGCAGAAAGGGGGAGAAGCCCCCCCGGTCGAGGGCCTCCCCGAGGCGCTCCAGGGCGGCGGCCTGTTCGGGGGTCGGTTCGGGGCGGGGATCGGCCTGGACGGGAAGATCGAGAAAGGGGTCGCGCCGCCGTTCGCTCTGCTCTTCGGCGAGAAAGCCGAGTTCCACCAGGCGCTTCAGGGGGGCGTGGGGGGCGTCGAAGGCCTCCCGCAGCTCCGAGAGGGAGACCCGCCCCCGGCTCCGAAGGAAGGCGAGAATCTCCCGCTGCCGACCCCCGGGGGGTTCCCCCTCCAGGGCAAGTGGGGTGAAGAGGCGCTCGGTGAGGATGGAGACCGTCGCGCCGCGCCCCGAGAGCCCTGCCGGCAAGGCCGTGCGGATGACCTCGCCGATGGGGTGACGGTAATAGTCGGCGGCCCAGCGGAAAAAGGGGACCATGCCGGCATCGAAGAGGGGGGCCTCGTCGAGGACCTCGTCGATGGGCTTGAGCCCCTCCCCCTCCCCTTCTTCCAGGGCGAGCAGAAACCCGACGGCCCGTCTGCGGCCGAGGGGGACCTTCAGCCGCATCCCCACTCGGGCCCGGCTTCGAAGAGCCTCGGGCACCAGGTAGGAGAGGGGGGTGGGAAGGGGGGCGGCAACGGCCACCGTGGCGATAGAGGCGGGGGAGGTCAACGGGAAGTCGTCAAGGCTGAACCGTGGCCGCTTCGCCGACCTGTTCGCCGAACTGGCGGCAGGCCTGACGGTCTTCCTCGGTGGGCCGGAAGCGGAAGGAGACCCCCGGAACGGGGAGAGCGTACTTGAGCCCCCGCAGGCGCTCCTCGACCAGCTTGACCGCCTCGCCGCTCCAGCCGAAGGAGCCGAAGGCCCCTCCGAGTCGCCCCTTGGGGGTCACCGTGGAGAGCAGGGCGAGGGCCTTCCAGACGGGGGGGGGGGCGTCGCGGTTGATGGTGGCGGTGCCGACCAGCAGGATGTCGGCGCGCTCCATCTCGTCCCGCAGGTCGTCGTCGGCGGCTTCCGAGATGGCCTTCTCGACCACCTCCACCCCCTTGCGCTCCAGCCCCTCGCGGATCAGGGCCCCCATCTCCCGGGTGTTGCCGTGGGGAGAGAGGGTGAGCAGCAGGGCCCGGGGACGGTCGGAGGGAGGAGGAGGGGCCGCCCAGAGCCGGTAGTTCGCCACCGCGGCCTGCGGATCGTGGCGGAGCAGCGGGCCGTGGGAGGGGCAGATCATCCGGATATCGAGCCCCTCGAGCTTGGCCAGGGCCTCGCGAATCTTCTCCTTGAAGGGGCGCATGATGGCGTCGAAGTAGAACCGGGCGTATTCCGTCAGGTCTGGGACCTGGTCGTTGAAGAGCCCCTCACCGCAGTAATGGGCGCCGAAACCGTCGCAGGGGAAGAGGACCCCCTCCTCGGGAAGGTAGGTGAACATGGTGTCGGGCCAGTGGAGAGAGGGGGCGAGCAGAAAGCGCAGGGTGCGCCCTCCCAGGTCGATCTCCTGTCCGTCGGCCACCACCTGGGCATTGAAGGGCTGGTTGAAGAGCTGCCGCAGGAAGTTCTCCCCCGGCTTGGTGCAATAGACCGGCAGGTCGGGGCGCTTCTTGAGCAGGTGAAGGAGGGCCCCGGAGTGATCGGGCTCCGTGTGGTTGACCACCACCAGGTCGATCTTCTCCAGCGGCACCAGGGCGGTCACCTTCTCCAGGTACTCGCCGGTGAAGGGGGCCTTCACCGTGTCGATGAGGGCGGTCTTTTTCTCCCCCTGCACGACAAAGGCGTTGTAGGTGGTGCCCTGCCGGGTGGGGAAGAGCTCGTCGAAGACCTTCAGCTCGGGATGGCGTACCCCGACCCAGTGGACGCCGGGGCGGATTTCCGCGGAACTGGACATGGCGTTTCTCCTTGCGGTGGGACGGAATGACTGCTGCGCCGGCTGGCTTCAGCGACCGAGCAGGGGAAGGAGCCGGCCGATCTCCCCCATCAGGGAGGCAAAACCCTCGGGAGCCAGGCTCTGGGCCCCGTCGCAGAGGGCCTTCTCCGGCTCGGGATGGACCTCGATCATCAGCCCGTCGGCCCCGGCGACCAGGGCCGCCTTGGCCATCACCGGCACCAGCATCCTCTTGCCGGTGGCGTGGCTCGGGTCGACGATGATCGGCAGGTGGCTCATTTCCTTCACCAGGGGGACCACCGAGAGATCGAGGGTGTTGCGGGTGGCCCGCTCGAAGGTGCGGATCCCCCTCTCGCAGAGGATGACCCGGCCGTTCCCCTCGGCCAGGATGTATTCGGCGGCGGAGAGGAACTCCTCCAGGGTGGCGCTCATTCCCCGCTTGAGCAGCACGGGGTGGCCGAGCTTGCCGACCTCCTTGAGCAGGTCGAAATTCTGCATGTTGCGGGCGCCGATCTGCAGGATGTCGGCATAGCGGCAGACCGCCTCGAGCTGCTCGATGCGCATCACCTCGGTGATCACCGGCATCTTGGCCTCGTCCCCTGCCAGGCGCAGAAACTTGAGCCCCGGGACGCCGAGCCCCTGGAAGGAGTGGGGTCCGGTGCGGGGCTTGAAGGCCCCACCCCTCAGGATCTGAGCCCCGGCGGCCTTCACCGCCCGGGCCGCGGCGACCATCTGCTCCTCGCTCTCGATGGAGCAGGGCCCGGCCATGACCACCGGGGGATGGCCCGCTCCGACGGGAACGCCGCCGGCGTCGACCACGGTGGGGGCCGGATGGAAGTCCCGGGAGACCAGCTTGTAGGGCTTGCTGACGTGGATCACCTCCCGCACCCCGGGGAGGTCGCGGATGGTGCTGTCGTCGACGTACCCCTGGTTGCCCAGGACACCGATGGCGGTGCGCTCGCTGCCGGGGATCGGGACGGCCTGAAGGCCCATGGCCCGGACCGCCTCCTCGACGGTGAGGATTTCCTCCCTCGTGGCGCTGGGGTGCATGACGATCAGCATGGTCGGCTCCTGGCTGGAAAGTGGGTGGAGACTACGGGCCTTTTGACTGCAATACTAGCCTATGAACAGGACCGGGAGGGGCCGATGCTCATCAATCGGGGATCGCTCACCGCCGCCAATCATCCGGCGAACGGTCCTCATTCCGCCGGCTTCACCGGCATCAGCCCCCGGCGGTGCATGAATTCCGCGATGCGCCCCATGGCCTGGTCGATGCGCTCCATGGAGGCGGCGTAGGAGAAGCGCAGGTACCCCTCCCCTCCGGCGCCGAAGTCGGCCCCCGGGGTGAGAGCCACCCCCACCGTCTCCAGCAGCTCCCTGGCCAGGGCCCTGGAGTCGGGTCCGATGTGCCTGGCATCGGCCAGGACATAGAAGGCTCCCGCCGGCATGCGGCGAATGCCGAAGCCAAGCTCCCGCAACCGCTTGACCATATGGCGGCGGCGCAGATCATAGACCCCCCGCATCCGCTCCACCTCGTCGGCGCAGTCGCGAAGGGCCGTGATCCCGCCATGCTGGACGAAGTTGCTTGCGCAGATCAGGAAGTTCTGGTGCATGCTCTGCAGAGGGCGCACGCAGGACTCGGGGGCGATCAGGTAGCCGAGTCTCCACCCCGTCATGGCGTAGGCCTTGGAGAAGCCTCCCAGCACGAAGGCCGTGTCGGTGAACTCCAGGATGCTCCGTTCGCGCCCTTCGTAGCAGAGCCCGTGGTAGATCTCGTCGGAGATGACCGGCACCGGCAGGGCGCAGAGCTCCTCGAGCCAGTCGGCGGGGAGGACCGCCCCCCCGGGGTTGGAGGGGGAGTTGATCAGCACCGCACGGCTGTAGTTGGTGAGCCGGGCGGCGATCTCCCCGGGGCGCGGCTGAAACCCGTCCTCCTCCAGCCCCCGCACCGGCACGGGCACCCCGCCGGCGAAGCGGATGAAGTTGGGGTAGCAGGCGTAGCCGGGATCGGGGATCAGAACCTCGGAGCCTGGATCGAGGAGCAGGGCGAAGAGCAGGAGCATCAGGGGGCTGGTACCGGCCGAAACCAGGATCCTCTCCGGGTCGACCTCCACCCGGTATCGACGCCGGTAATGGGCGGCGATCTCCTGGCGCAGCTCGAGCAGCCCGAGGGAATGGGTGTAGCCGGTGGCCCCGGCGCGCATGGCCCGAACGGCGGCGTCGACCACGGGGGTCGGCGTGGGGAAGTCCGGCTCCCCGAGGCAGAGGTAGATGACGTCGCGCCCATCCCGTTCCAGGGCCTGGGCCCGCTCCATGATCTCCATGGCTCCGAAGGGGGAGACCGCTTCGGCCCTCTGCGACACCGTGATCTGCACAGAAACGTCCTCCTGGTGGGTCGACCCGAAAACAGATAGATTAGCGGGGCGCCCCCAAGATTTCAACCTCTTTCCCCTCTTCGGGCTTGCCCGGACTGAAAATTCCGGTATGTTGTTCACCCAACCCCCCTCAAACTCCGGGAGTCCCCCATGCCGATCCGACTGCTGCTCCTCCCCCTGCTCTTTCTCCTGGGAACCTCCACCGCCCCGGCCGACCCCTTCGAGGCCAGGGCAAGGGACCTGGTCAACGCCCTGGGCTGCAAGGCCTGCCACCGCCTCAACGGCCAGGGGGGGAGCCTGGGGCCGGAACTCAACACCATCGGCAGTCGCCTCACCCCCGGGATGATCCGGGCCCGCCTCCAGTCCCTGCACGGACCGGGCGGCCCGGCGACCATGCCCTCCTACACGGGGCTCACCGAAGATGACCGGGAGGTGCTGGTCCTCCATCTCGTCTCCCTGAAGCGCTGAGCCCTTCTGGCCCGGTTGAATTCAGGCCCCTGCTGTGCTACCTTGCGCGCTGGAAAACGACTTCAAGGGGCCCCCCTTCATGACCCAGCGCGTCCTCGAAATCCTCTCCCCCTCCTTTCTCCCCCTCGGGCAGATCCCTGCCGGGGCCGGAAGCATGGAGCTCTTCGGCAACGACCATCCCCTCGCCCTGGAGATCGGCTGCGGCACCGGCACCTTCGTCGCCGAGATGGCACGGCGCCGCCCGGAGGTCAACTTCCTGGGGATCGACATCTACAACAAGGGATGTCTCAAGACCTGCAGCAAGATCGACGCTGCCTCCCTGGGCAACGTCCGTGTCTGCCGCGCCGAGGCCCGGGAGCTGCTGGTCAAGCACCTGGCCCCCGAAAGCCTCTCCGCGGTCTACGTCAACTGCCCCGACCCCTGGCCGAAGAAGCGCCACCGCAAGCGTCGCCTGGTCGGAGCCGGATTCCTCGACCTGCTCCTGCGGGCCCTGCGCCCCGGGGGGGACTTCTATTTCGTCAGCGACGTGGCCGACTACGCCGCCGAGGTGGCCGAGGTGGCGGGACGGAAGGAGGGGCTGAGCAACGCCCTTTCCGTGCCGGTGGCCTTCGACCTGCCCGACTACCCCCTCTCCAAGTACATGACCCGTTTCCGCGATCTCGGCGAGCCCCTCCACTTCATCCACTTCCGGAAGGAGGACGGATTCCGGGCCGACGACTCCCTGCCCCCAGGACCCGACCGGGGCTTCCGCCTCAACTGGGAGCGGGCCTCCAATGACTGACTTTCTGACCTCGGGAATCGAGGGAAGCGGCGGCCTGCTCAAGGAGGCCCCCGAGGATTTCCTGGTCGAGGAACTCCCCCTCTACACCCCCTGCGGTGAAGGAGAACACCTCTACCTGCTGGTGGAGAAGCAGGGACTGAGCACCTTCGAGCTGATGCGCCAACTCGGTCGGGCCCTCGGGGTCCGCGAGCGGGAGATGGGCTACGCCGGACTCAAGGATGCCCGGGCCACCACCCGGCAGACCATCTCCATCCCAGGAGTCGGGCCTGACCAGGCCCTCGCGCTGACCCTTCCCGGGGTGACCATCCTCGAAGCCCGGCGCCACCGCAACAAGCTCCGCCCGGGGCACCTGGCCGGCAACCGCTTCACCATCCGCCTGCGCCGGGTCGCGCCGGGGGCAGGGGATCGGGCCCGGGCCGTGCTCGGGACCCTGGAGGCGCGGGGGGTTCCCAACCTCTTCGGAGAGCAGCGCTACGGCGCCTTGGGCAATTCCCACCGGATCGGCCGCGCCATTCTGCGCCGCGACTTCGACGGCGCCCTCCGGGAGGTGATGGGGGACCCCGGGGCCATCCGGGACGAGCGCTGGCGGGAGGGGGCGACCCGTTTCGCCGCCGGCGACCTCGCCGGGGCCCTTGCTGTGCTCCCCGGCAGGATGCGGGACGAGCGGGCCATGATCCAGACCCTGCTCGAGGGCAAGCCGGCCGAAGCGGCCCTGCGGCGCCTCCCCCGCCCCATGCTGCGAATTTTTCTCTCGGCCTTCCAGTCGAGTCTCTTCGACCGGCAGGTCGCCGCCAGGCTCAACGCCCTGGGGGAGCTGCGCACCGGGGACCTGGCCTGCAAGCACGAGAACGGCGCCTGCTTCCTGGTCACCGACCCGGGCCTCGAGCAGCCGCGGGCCGACCGGTTCGAAATCAGCCCCACCGGAGCCCTCTTCGGCAGCCGCATGACCCCTGCGCAAGGGGAGACGGGACGGCTGGAGGGGGAGCTGCTGGAGGGGGAAGGGCTCATCCCGGAGGACTTCAACCTCGGGGGGGGGCTCGCCATGGAGGGAGAGCGCCGCCCCTTGAGGGTTCCCCTCACCGGCGGCGAGATCCGCGAGGAGGGGGAGGACCTGATCCTCGGCTTCTCCCTCCCCCGCGGCAGCTACGCCACCAGCGTGCTGCGCGAAATCATGAAGGTCGACACCCTGGCGGGGAGGGCTCTGGCCCCTCAGCCCGAAGGAGGAAGCGATGAGTGATCCAAGAATTGAGCCCGAGAGCGGCAGGGAGCCGCGGCGGATCAACTTCTTCCGCCCCCTGGGGGGCTACATGCGGCGCGAGGTGCTTCTCATCGGCATCCTGCTGGCCGGATGGGCCTTTTTCACCTTCGGATTCCAGCTGCTCCTCGTCCTGACCCAGCGCGATCCGACGGGGGAAGGCCCCTTCACCGAGGCGACCTTCCTCGGTTTCCCCTTCCATCACTGGTTCACCGGCCAGTTCCTCGTCGTCTGGTTCATCCTGCTCTGCTTCCTCTTCAATCTCTTCATCGACCTGCTGGCGGATCGCTTCCGCCGCCGCAAGTAGGAGGGCCCCATGCTGGAGAACGGCTTCAAGCTCGCCCCGGCCCTGCTTCTGGCCGCCATCTTCGCGGCCTTTCTGCTCATCGGCCTGGCAGGGCGCACCTCCCGGGGGGAATACTACCTGGTCCGGGGCCGCTCCCCGGGGCGGATGGGGATCGGCGCGGCCATCGCCTCCAACTGGATGAGCGCGGCGAGTTTCCTCGGCATCGCCGGGGTCTTCTATCTCAAGGGGTACTTCGCCTTCGCATACGTCATCGGCTGGACGGGGGGCTACGTGCTGCTGCTGGTCTTGATGGCCGGGCAGCTCAGGCGCTTCGGCAAGTACACCGCCCCCGAGTTCGTCGGAGACCGCTACGAGTCCCCCGCCGCCCGGCTGCTCTCGGCGGTGATCGCCATCCTCATCTCCCTGATCTACTGCGCTGCCCAGTACAAGGGGATCGGCCTGATCTTCGGCTGGATCTTCGGCCTCGACTACACCCCTTCCCTCTTCTTCGGCACCGCCGTGGTCATCTCCTACCTGGTCCTCTCCGGGGCCCTCGGAGCCTCCCGCAACCAGCAGTTCCAGTACGCGGTCCTGATCCTCTCCTTCATCATCCCGCTGATGTGGGTGGCGAAAAAAATGGGCTTTTTCTGGGTCATCCCCCAGTTCGGCTATGGTTTCGCCCTCCAGGAACTGGCCACCGAAACCAGCAACGCCTACACCTCCCCCTGGGCCTTCGGCACCCCCTACCAGTGGGTGGCCCTCTGCTTCACCCTGATGGTGGGCACCGCCGGCCTCCCCCACGTTCTCTCCCGCTTCTACACCGTTCCCAACATTCGCGACGCGAGGTGGAGCGTTGTCTGGGGGATCTTCTTCATCGGCCTGCTCTACTGGAGCGCCCCTGCCTACGCCACCTTCGCCAAGCTCTGGGAGATCCGCCAGGGAATCGAGGTCTCTCCGCAGGAGGCCACACTGATGGCAGACCTGATCGTGATCAAGGCCGGGGAGTGGGCGGGGCTCCCCTCCTGGCTGACCGGGGTCATCGCCATCGGGGCGATCAGCGCCGCCTTCTACACCGTCTCGGGTCTGCTGATCAACGGCGCCAGCGCCTTCTCCTACGACATCTACTTCCGGATCCTCAACCCCCGCGCGACGGAACGCAAGAGGATGCAGGTCGCCAAGGGAACCACGCTGGTGCTGGCGGTACTGGTCCTGGTCATCGCCGCCAACCCGCCGGGGCTCATCGCCCAGATCACCGCGGTGGCCTTCGCCCTGGCAGGCAACACCCTCTTCCCCGTCTTCCTGCTCGGAATCTGGTGGGGCCGGGCCAACAAGTACGGAGCCGTCGCCGGCATGCTCACCGGGCTGCTGCTCACCACCGTCAGCGTCTTCTTCGGAGAGGCCCTCCCCCTGGTCGGCGCCTGGCTGCCGCCCACCTCCTCGGCCCTCATCGGAGCCCCCCTGGTGACCCTGGTCATCATCGTCGTCTCCCTGCTGACCCCGGCCCCTTCAGAAAAGGCCCAACTCTTTCTGGCCAGGACGGTCCACGAGCCCTGATCCGGCCTCATCCGGCCCGTTGACAGGGAGCAGGGGACTCTGCTACCAAGAAAGAAAACAAAAAGGCGTTTTATTACCAACCAGCCCTTGGCGCGCCCATGAAAATCATCCTCTCAGCCGGAAGCCTCTATACCCTCCCCCTGGAGAAGGCTTTCGAAATCGCCAGGGACACCGGGTTCGCCGGGATGGAAGTCATCATCAACCACGACTTCCAGTACGGGGACAACCTCGCCCTGATCCGCGCCCTGCAGGACATCCTCCCCGTGGCCTCCCTCCATGCCCCTTTCTTCCAGCTCGACACCTGGGGCAACAAGATCGACCAGCTCTTCCGCACCACCCGCCTTGCCGCCGAGGCGGGCATCCCCCTGATCAACTTCCACCCC
>JBFHXN010000049.1:0-11225 GCA_041598955.1 Desulfuromonadales bacterium
CTTGCTGACGATCTCCCGTGGGAGGTGCTCGAGCAGCAGCATCTCCTCGTTCTCCAGGATGATGGCCCGCTCGATGATGTTCTTGAGCTCCCGGATGTTCCCCGGCCAGTGGTACTCGAGGAGGAACTTCTCGGCCATCTTGGAGATCCCCTTGACGCTCTTGCCGAACTCCCGGTTGAAGTGGTCGATGTAGTGGCGGGTCAGGGGGAGGATGTCTTCTTTTCGCTCCCGCAGGGGAGGCAGGAAGATGGGGATGACCTGGATGCGGTAGTAGAGGTCGTTGCGGAAGGTCTTCTCCTCGATGGCCTTGAGCAGGTCCTTGTTGGTGGCGGAGACGATCCGCACATCGACGGAGATGTCCTTGGTGCCGCCGACCCGGCGGAAGGTGCGCTCCTCGAGGACGCGCAGCAGCTTGGCCTGCATCCCCGGCTCCATGTCGCCGATCTCGTCGAGAAAGACCGTGCCACCGTCGGCGAATTCGAAGAGCCCCTTCTTCTGCATCTTGGCGTCGGTGAAGGCACCCTTCTCGTGCCCCATCAGCTCACTCTCGAGAAGGGTCTCGGGTACGGCGGCGCAGTTGATGGCCATGAAGGGCTTGTCGGCCCGGGAGCTCTCGTAATGGATGGCCTTGGCCACCAGCTCCTTGCCCGAACCGCTCTCCCCCTGGACGAGGACCGTGCTCGCATCGCTCTTGGCGATCTTGTCGACCATCGCCAGGACGTTCTTCATATGCCGGCTCTCGGCGATGATGTTGTCGATGCCGTACTTCTTGGTCTGCTCGGAGCGCAGGTGGGCCACCTCGCGCTTGAGCTCCCGGGTCTCCAGGGCCTTCTTGATGACGATGGCGAGCTCGTCGAGGTTGAAGGGCTTGTTGATGTAGTCGTAGGCCCCCATGCGCATGGCCTTGACCGCCGTCTCGAGCACCCCGAGGGCGGTGACCATGATGACGATGACCTCCTCCTCAGACTCGCGGACCTTCTCGAGGACTTCCAGGCCGTTGATGCCGGGGAGCTGGATGTCGAGGAGCATCAGGTCGGGGGACTCCTCCCGCACCAGCTTGAGGGCCTCCTCGCCGGAGCCCGCCGTCACCACCTCGTAGCCCTGCTTCTTGAGGTTCTGCTCCAGAGACCAGCGGATGAGATGTTCGTCGTCGACGACCAGAATCCTATTCTTTCGCACGAGCGTCCCTTTCCTTGTCGGTAGGCCGGCCCGGCCCGCCCACGACGGGCAGGTCGATGATGAATGTGGTCCCCAGGCCGATGCGGCTCTCGACCCGGATCTCTCCCCCCTGCTGCTCCACAAGGCGCTTGCAGATGGCGAGCCCAAGGCCCGTCCCCTGGGTCTTGGTGGTGAAGAAGGGAACGAAGATCTTCTCCAGATCCTCCGGGGGGATGCCCCGACCCGTGTCGGCCACCAGCAGCCTCACCCACTCCCTCCCGGATTTGCGGACCAGCTCGGTCTGGACGGTCAGGGTGCCGCCGGCCCCCATCTCCTGGAGGGCGTTGATGGAGACGTTGAGCAGCACCTGCTGAACCTGCTTCTCGTCGACCCAGACCGGGGGAAGGTCGCGGGTGAGTTCCTTGACCCGGTGAACGTTTCGGGCCTCGGGGTGCTGGCTGACGAAGAAGAGGGTCTTGTTGGTGAGCTCGTTGATGTCGGCCCAGGCGAATTCAGGGGTGCCCGGGCGGCCGAAATGGAGCAGGTCGGTGGAGGTCTTGTCGAGACGCTTGATCTGTTCCAGGACTTCGCCGATGACCTCCCGCCGCGGATCTTCCTCGGGAAAATCGCTCGCCAGCACCGAGATGGCTCCGCTGATCCCGGCCAGGGGATTCTTGATTTCATGGGCGATGCCGGTGGCCATCTCCCCCACCGAGGCGAGCCTGTCGGCCCGCTCCATCTGCTGGAAATGGCACTGCTGCAACTCGTGGCGGGCCTTGTCGAGGTTGTCGACCATGGAGTTGAAGCTGTGCATGAGGCTGCCGATCTCGTCGGGAAAGCGCGGCTCCAGCCGCACCGAGAGATCCCCCCCCTCCACCTTCTCCATCTGCTCGGCCATCTCCCCGATGGGGCGCTTGACGAAGCGGATGAGGATCAGGGAGATCCCCACCGACAGCAGGGCCACGATGGTCAGGGTGGAGAGCATGAAAAGCTGGGAGGACTCCCGCAGCCGCTGGCTGGTGTAGGCCAGGGAATAGTTGAGGTTGAGCACGCCGATCACCCGCCTGCCGATGCCGTGACAGAGATAGCAGCGCTCGTCGGAGACGATCGGCTTGACGATCGCCATCACCTCGTCCCCGTCGGCCCGGAAGGTCCGCTCCGTCTGCTTGCTCAGGAACAGGGCCAGGTCCTGGGGATTGACCTTGCTGCCGATCTCCTCGGGGCGGGCCGATTTGAGGATGGTGCCGTCGGGGTGGAAGATCCGCACGTTGGCCAGCCGGGGACTTCTCCCCACCAGCTCGAGGATCGATTGGACCTCCTCGGTGTTCCCCAGGCGCATGGAGTTGAAGATCGACTTCTCGATGGTCGAGAGAAGGAGCTGGGCGCTGTCCCGGGTGGAGGCGAGGAGGTGGACCTGCTCCCTGCGGATATGGAACAGGGTGAAGGTGGCGAAGCCCACGGCCAGCAGCAGGATATTGAGCAGGATCACGCGACTGATGAGGCTTTTGAAGAACAAGGACACCCTTTCCGGTTTCCTCTCTGTTCAGATGGAGCGGTCGTTGAAAAGGCCGCAGGGCCGCATGGGCAGCCGTGGATGGCCCATGGCCGAAAAGCTCCTAGCGCCCCTTCTTGCGGCGCAGGACCCTCTCGGCCGCCTCGACCAGGTGGCCGGGGGTGAGGCCGTAATGGACGAGCAGCTCCTCGGCGGTGCCCGACTGGCCGAAGACGTCGCGCAGGCCGACCCTCTCGACAGGGACCGGGTATCCCTCGGAGACCAGCTCGCAGACCGCGCCGCCGAGCCCGCCCAGGACGCTGTGCTCCTCGGCGGTGACCAGGGCTCCGGTCTCCCGGGCGGCGTGCAGCACCAGGTCGGCGTCGAGGGGCTTGATGCTCCCCAGGTGCAGGACCCGGGCGGCGACCCCCTCGGCCTCGAGGATGACGGCGGCCTCCAGGGCCTGGGCCGTCATCAGGCCCGTGGTCACGAAAGTGAGATCGGAGCCGGGGCGCAGGATCTGCCCCCGGCCGATGGCGTAGTCGATCCCCTGGGGAAAGACCACCGGCACCTTGGAGCGGCCCAGGCGGATGTAGACGGGGCCGTCATAGGCGGCGGCGGCCCGCACGGCGGCGGCCGTCTCGGGACCGTCGGCGGGGCAGAGGACGGTCATGTTGGGCAGGGCCCGCATGATCGCCAGATCCTCCACCGACTGGTGGGAGCCGCCGTCCTCCCCGACGGTGATCCCGCCGTGGGTGGCGACCACCTTCACGTTCATCCGGGGATAGGCGAGGGACTGGCGGATCTGCTCGAAGGCCCTGCCGGCGGCGAATACCGCGAAGGTGGAGGCGAAGGGGACCATCCCCCCGGCGGCAAGCCCCGCCGCCATGCCGACCATATTGGCCTCGGCGATGCCGGCGTTGAAGAAGCGGCCGGGGAATTCCTTGGCGAAGGGCGCGGTCTTGGTCGAACCGGAGAGGTCGGCATCGAGAACCACCACCTTGGGATTCTCGCGGCCGAGTTCGACCAGGGTCTGCCCGTAGGCGTCGCGGGTGGCGATCATGGAAGGCCTTTCTTGAATGGAAAAACAGCCGGATTCGGAATCCGGAAGATTCCTGGTTCCCGTCTCTTACGAATGTCCCAGATGCTCGAGGGCGCGGCCGAGCTCGTCGTCACTGGGGGGAACACCGTGGTAGCTCGCCTTGTGCTCGAAGAAGGGAACCCCCTTCCCCTTGACGGTGCGGGCGATGATCATGGTCGGCTGACCGGAGGTCTCCTCGGCGTTGTCGAGGGCCTGGGCGATGGCCTGCAGGTCGTGGCCGTCCACCTCCAGCACGTGCCAGCCGAAGGCGAGGAACTTGGGGCCGACGGGGGCCACGTTCATCACCTTGGCGACCTCGCCGTCGATCTGAAGGCCGTTGTGGTCGACCAGGGCGCAGAGGTTGTCGAGACCGTAGTGGGCCGCGGCCATGGCGGCTTCCCAGACCTGTCCCTCCTGCAGCTCGCCGTCGCCGAGCACCGTGTAGACCCGGCTTTTGCGGCCCGCCAGCCGGGCGGCCATGGCGAGCCCGTTGGCCTGGGAGAGCCCCTGGCCGAGAGAGCCGGTGCAGACCTCGACGCCGGGGGTCTTGTTCATGTCGGGATGCCCCTGGAGGTGGCTGCCGAGGCGGCGCAGGGTCCGGAGGTCCTCCCGGGGGAAGTAGCCCGCCTCGGCGAGGCAGGCGTAGAGGGCCGGCGCGGCATGCCCCTTGGAGAGAACGAAGCGGTCCCGCTCCTCCCAGGCCGGGTTGCTCGGATCGTGGCGCATCTTGTGGAAAAAGAGGACCGAGAGCAGGTCGAGGACGGAGAGGCTCCCCCCCGTGTGGCCCGACTTGGCCAGATTGAGCATCTTGAGGGTTTCCACCCGCAGGCGGCAGGCGACTCCCTGCAACTCTTTCAGGGTCGGCTCGTTGAGCATCGGATTGTCAACTCCCTGGACACGTGGTGGGTGTCCGAAGCAAAAAAGGACTCGGAAACCGGAACGGAGGCCTCCACGCCAGGAGGCGGAGAGCCGGCTTTTCCCGGCGATCGCCCGCTTCGCCCCCCGGCGCCTTGCGTGAAAAATGCCTGGGACCACTCTCTGGCCACAGGCTCTGCAAAAGGGGCGACTCGCCCGGTTACTTCTTGCCGCTGTCCTCCCCCACCAGGTAGGAGAGGATGATATCGTCGAGACTGGTTTCGACCACGGTCTCCTCGGAGGGGGCCTTTCCGGCCGGGGCCTTGGCCGGTGGGGGGGGGGCAGGGGAGGCCTTGGCCGGTGGGGCGGATTGGGGCGGCGGAGGCGTCATGTCCCTGGGGGGAGCCGGAAGGGGCTTGCCCGCCAGAAGCGCCTCGACCATGGGATCGAAGTCCCCGTTTTTCAGGCGGCGCAGCATCTCCTTGTGCTGCTCCTTCATCAGCTCTTCGACCACGGTCTCGAGGTTGTCGACCTTGGCGATGTCGGAGTAGGAGGTCTTCTTCGAGGCGAGGATGGTGCCGCCCACGTAGAGGAGGGTGATGATGTTGGGGCTCTTCAGACCGCTGTCCTCGGTCTGGATATGAAAAAGCTGTTCCCTGTAGCGAACATTGTGGTTGAAACCGACGACCATGCGACACCTGTCTGGAGCGGGGAAAATATCAGTCCTTGATAGCACACCCCGCGTAATGACACAAGATGCTTTCCGCGATTTAGCGGTCCGCGGCGAGCAGGGCCTTGACCCGGGCAACGGCCTCCAGGGCATCGGCGGCATAGAGATCGGCGCCGATGGAGGCGGCGTAATCCGGGGTGACCACCGCTCCTCCGACCATGGTGAAGGTCTTCACCCCGGCCTGCCGCAGGGCCTCGATGGTCTTCTCCATCTGCGCCAGGGTCGTGGTCATCAGGGCCGAGAGCCCCACGGCATCCACCTGCCGGGCCACGGCCTGCTCGACGATGCGGGCCGCCGGGACGTTCTTGCCGAGGTCGATGACTTCGAAGCCGTGGTTCTCCAGAAGGGTGCAGACGATGTTCTTGCCGATGTCGTGGATGTCCCCCTCGACGGTGGCCATGAGAATCCGCCCCAGGCTCTTGCCTCCGGCGGCCCGGATGTCCTCCTTGAGACGGTCGAAGGCCCGGTGCATGGTGTCGGCCGAGAGCATGACCTGGGGAAGGAAGATCTGTTGGGCCCCGAATCGGCGCCCCACCTCCTCGAGCCCCGGCAGGAGCCCCTCGTTGCTCACCTCCAGGGGGGAGAGCCCCTCGGCGAGGGCCTTCTCCACCAGGGGAAGAATCCCCTCTTCATCCCCCTCGATGATGGCCGCCGCCAGGCGCTCCCGGATGCCGACCTCCCCTCCGGGGGCCCTCGGAGGAGCCTGGGGGGCGACCTGCCCGCCGTAGACGGCGATGAACTCCTCGGCTCTGTCGTCCCGGCCGAGAAGGACCATGGCCGAGCGGTAGGCGTCCATCATCCGCTCGTCCTTGGGGTTGATGATGGCCCCGTCGAGGCCCGCTTCCAGGGCCATGGCGAAGAAGACCGAGGAGAGGACGGGGCGGGCGGGCAGCCCGAAGGAGATGTTGCTCACCCCGAGCACCGTGGCGAGCCCCAGCTCCTTTTTGACCAGGCGCAGGGCGCGCAGCGACTCGAGGGCCCGGCGCTGCTCGGCCGAGACGGTAAGGGTCAGGCAGTCGATGACCACGTCCTCGGCGGGAAGCCCCTCGGCCCGGGCCGCCTCGAGAATCCGCCGGGCCACCGCCAGGCGTCCCTCGGCGGTCTCGGGAATCCCCGAAGCGTCGAGGGCCAGGCCGATGACGGCCGCCCCGTACTTGCGGGCCAGGGGAAGGATGGCCCGCAGGCTCTTCTCCTCCCCGGAGACCGAGTTGATGAGCACCTTGCCGTCGGCGGCCTTGAGCCCCCGCTCGAGGGCCGCGGGGTCGGAGGAATCGAGCACCAGGGGGAGTGCCGTGGTCCCGGAAAGGGCGAAAATGGCCCGCTCCAGGGCGGCCGGCTCGTCGACCCCGGGGGCGCCGCAGTTGACGTCGAGCAGGGTCGCGCCGGCGGCGGCCTGCTCCTGCCCCTCGCGACGGACGTAGGCGGTCTTCCCCTCGCGCAGCTCCTGGCTGTAGACCTTCTTGCCCGTGGGGTTGATCCGCTCGCCGATGACGGCGCAGGGGGCGTGGCTCCCCAGGGGGGAGACGGCGGTGCGGCTGGAGAGGAAACAGCGCCGCGGCGGGGGGGTCCAACCCAGGGGCTTCCCCTCCAGGGCCTTGCGGATGGCGCCGATGTGGGCCGGGGTGGTGCCGCAGCAGCCGCCGATGACCCGCACCCCGAGGGCGATCATCCGGTCGTGGTAACGGGTCATCTCCTCGGGGGAGGCGGGAAAGACCGTCACCCCGTCCCTGAGCTCGGGGAGCCCTGCGTTGGCCTGGCTGATCAGGGGAAGGGTGGTCACCGAGCGCATCTTCTCCAGAACGGAGAAGATCCCCTCGGGCCCCAGGCCGCAGTTGGAACCGACCACGTCGACCCCCAGGGCGTCGAGGGTGACCGCGGCGGCCTCGGGCGAGGTGCCGAGCACGCTGCGTCCGCCGTCATCGAAGGTCATCAGGGCCATCACCGGAAGGCTGGAAAATTCCCGGCAGGCGACCACCGCGGCGCGCAGCTCCCGGATGTCGAGGAAGGTCTCCAGGGTGACGAGGTCGGCACCGGCGGAGGCGAAGGCAGCCACCTGCTCAGCGAAAACCTCGACCATCTCGTCGAAGGAGGCGTCCCCCACCGGTTCGAGAAAACGCCCCGTGGGACCGACGGAGGCGGCCACGAAGCGCTCTTTCCCGGCGGCCCGGCGGGCGATCTCCACGGCCCGGGCGTTGACCTCGGCCACCCTCCCCTCCAGCCCGTAATGGGCCAGCTTGAGGCGGCTGCCCCCGAAGGTGTTGGTGACGAGGATGTCCGCCCCGGCCTCGGCATACTCCCGGTGGATCCCCTCGACCACCGCTGGCGCCGAAAGGTTCATCTCTTCGGGGCACCCGCCGGCGGCGAGGCCCCGGTCCTGAAGCATCGTCCCCATGGCCCCGTCGAGGACGAGGATCCGCTCGGTCAGGGCCCGGCGAAAGTCGGCCATCGCTATTCTCCGGCTCGGGGCGCCTGGGCGCCTGAGGGATCACGGGCGAAGCGGAAGTCGGCCTTGACCGGCTCCCGCAGATCGACATGCCCCTTGAGGGTGGGGATCTCCTTCCCCTCCACCAGGATGCGCACCTGGCGGATATGGGGGAAGTTGACGGCCAGGGTGTCGGCCAGCCCGTAGACGGTGAGCAACTCCGACATGGAACCGCCGGGATGGCCCGCCGCCACCTCGGGACTGAAATCGACCACCGCCACCCCTTCCTCGACCACGACCCCGCGAACCTGGGCATGGGAGGGAAAGATGGGGGCGAGATCCCCCACGGGGCCGTCGACCAGGGCCTGGACGGTCTCCATCAGGCACTCGGTCTCCTCCAGGCAGTCGGGAATCTGCCTCGACTCGGCCACCAGGTAGGCGGCATCCTTGGCGGCGAAATAGAGCAGCACCTCCCGCTCGGCCGCGGGGGTCTCCGCGACGGAGGCCGGCCGCCCCCCCCTCGGCGTGGTGCCGAGAAACTTTCGGACCACCAGGGCGCCGAAGACGACCAGGAGCAGGAGAAAGGCGAGCAGGAGCAGGTTCTGTCGGGAGAGCTTGGTTTTCATGGGAGAAAGGCTCCTTGGCGAAGTGCTTCCGGACGGGAGGTGCGGTGACGGTACCTTGAGTATTCCAGGAAAATGGACGGCTTCAGTCGATCTCGACCTGCTCCACCCCTCGTAGCGGGGTGCCGAGGAAGGCGCCTCCGACCTTCTCGAAACGGGTCGGCACGTCGGTGACGTAAAACCGGGGGGGACCAGCCGGGGTGCGGCGCTGCAGCCCCCGGTCGGCGAGCATCCGGGCGAGGGTGCCGGCGGTCTCCTCGGCCGAGTCGACCAGGGCGACCTCCTCGCCGAGGATCTGCCTCAGGGTCGGCTTGAGCAGGGGGTAGTGGGTGCAGCCGAGGACCAGGGTGTCGATCCCCTCGGCGACCAGCGGGGCCAGATATTCCTCGGCCGCCAGGCGGGCCACCTGATGCTCGGCCCACCCCTCCTCGGCCAGAGGGACGAAGAGGGGACAGGGGGCCGAGACCACCTCGATGGTCGGGTCGTGAAGATGGATGGAGCGGGTGTAGGCGCCGCTCTTGACCGTCCCCTCGGTGCCGATCACCCCGACCTTGCGCCGCCGGGTGACGGCGGCCGCGCGGCGGGCTCCCGGCTCGATGACTCCGATCACCGGCAGGTTGAAGCGCTCCTCCAGGGGGGCCAGGGCAACCGAGGAGGCCGTATTGCAGGCCACCACCAGGGCCTTGACCCGCTGGGCCACCAGGAAGGAGGCCGCCTCCAGGGAGTAGCGCAGCACCGTGCGGGGGCTCTTGGTGCCGTAGGGCACCCGGGCGGTATCCCCCAGGTAGACCAGTTCCTCCCCCGGCAGCTGGGCCATGATCTCCTTGAGGACCGTCAGCCCTCCGACCCCCGAATCAAAGACCCCGATAGCGCGCTCTGACAACCCCTTAATCCTTCTCGTTGAGCCTGGTCGGCGGACAAGCACGTCATACTAGAAAAGGGGTCTGTAAAAGTCAAGGGGCCGCGCCCCTTTGCGCTTCCCCTCCCGCCGTCATCCATGTTATATTTTGCCGTCCATATCATCTCTGCTCGACACTCACCGCCCGTCGGCGGGAACAGACCTGCACCTGGAGGGGAGCAATGGATCTATCGAGAGTCTGGGACGTCCTGAAAAACCTGGAAACCAAGCAGGTGATCAACACCCTGCAGGAATGGAAGATCGGGGATCTGATCCACAACCCCTGGTTCCTGGGGGGGATGGTCGCCCTCGCCCTGCTCGCCCTGTTCATGCGCTGGAGGATGTTCCTCGCGGCCATCCTCGCCGTCACCGGCTTCTCCTGGCTGCTCTCCTACACCATGGCGCGGGGGACGGAAGTCACTGAGGTCTACAGCGACACCCTGCTGATTTTCGTCGGAGGCGGAGTGCTGCTCATGGCCTTCGTCATCTACCTTCTCTTCATCAAGTCGGACTGACCCGGGGGCGCCCCGCCTCCGGCCCTCCGCCCCGAATCGCCCATGCTCGGTTTCACCACCACCATCCCCCTGGAAGTCCTGGTCGCCGCGGGTCGCCGCCCCGCCGACCTCAACAACCTCTTCGTCAGCGACCCCGACCCCCAGGGACTGATCGAGGAGGCCGAACTCGACGGCTTCCCCCGCAACACCTGCAGCTGGATCAAGGGGATCTACGGCGCGGCCCGCAAGCACGGGGTGAGGGAGATCGTGGCCGTGACCGAGGGGGACTGCTCCAACACCCGCGCCCTGATGGAGGTGCTCACCCTGCACGGGGTGAAGACCTATCCCTTCGCCTATCCCTACGACCGCTCCCCTGACACCCTGGATGCCGAAATCCGCAGACTCTGCGGCCACCTCGGCGTCTCCCCCGCCCAGGCCGAGGAGGCCCGGCTCTCCCTCGACGCCGTGCGCCGGAAAGCCCACGAAATCGACCGCCTGACCTGGGAGGAAGACCGGGTCACCGGCGCGGAGAACCACCGCTTTCTCGTCAGCACCTCGGACATGCAGGGTGACCCGGCCGCCTTCGACCGGGAGATGGAGGCCTTTCTCGACGCCGCCCGCCGCCGCGACCCTCTCCCCGGCGGGCTTCGCCTGGCCTACATCGGCGTCCCCCCCATCTTCACCGATCTCTACGAGGTGGCGGAGTCCTGCGGAGGCCGGGTGGTCTTCAACGAAACCCAGCGCCAGTTCTCCATGCCCTACGGGGCCGCCGACCTGACCGAGCAGTACCGGCGCTACACCTATCCCTACGACATCTTCACCCGCCTGGAAGACATCGAGACCGAAATCGCCCGGCGTCGGATCGACGGGGTCATCCACTACGTGCAGTCCTTCTGCTTCCGCCAGATCGAGGACCTCATCGTCCGCAAGCGCCTCCCCGTGCCGGTGCTGACCCTGGAAGGGGACCGCCCCGGACCCCTCGACGCCCGCACCCGCATCCGCATGGAGGGTTTTCTGGAGATGCTCCGGGGGAGGCGGCGGTGACGGGCCTGGGGATCGACCTGGGGAGCCGCAAGGTCAAGTTCGCGGCCATGGACGGCCCCCATCTGCGCTGGGTGCGGGATTTCGACACCATCCCCTTCTACAAGCGCCACGGGCGGATGGCCGGGGGCAAGCTGCTCCTCGACCTCTCCCCCCTGGGCGAAGAGGCCGTGGCCGAACTGGACGGGGTGCCCGTGGTGGCCACCGGCTACGGGCGCAACACCCTCGACCTGGCCGGCGCCCGCGTGGTCTCGGAAATCCGGGCCCACGTGGCCGGCGCCCTTCTCCAGACGGGGCTCGAGACCTTCACCCTCCTCGATCTGGGGGGGCAGGACAGCAAGGTGGCGCGGGTGGAGGGGGGAATCCTCGCCGACTTCGTGATGAACGACAAGTGCGCCGCCAGCTCCGGGCGCTACCTGGAGAACATGGCC
>JBFHXN010000050.1:0-11137 GCA_041598955.1 Desulfuromonadales bacterium
CCGAAGGCCAGTTTGATGAACGGGGATTTCTGTTTCTTGCGAAGCAGGTCCAGCATGGGTGAAACCCTCCTCTTGAGGCGTCGGGGACGGGGTGGAAAACAGGCCCGCATCTTAGACAATCGTCCCCGGGAATGCAACAGGATTTTCTGTTTAATGTGTTGTAAATGCGTGGTGATTTTGGTAGTGTTGAGCTCGTTTTTTTCATAGCACCTCCCGGCATCGGGAGAAAGGAGACTCGAGCGGCATGGTCAACCTGTTCAATCACGTCTGGGGGTGGTTCTCCAACGATATGGCGATCGACCTGGGGACGGCCAATACCCTGGTTTACCTCAAGGGCAAAGGGGTCGTGGTCAACGAGCCTTCCGTGGTGGCCGTGCAGAAGGACCACCAGGGACAGCGCCGGGTGCTGGCCGTCGGCAAGGAGGCCAAGATCATGCTCGGGCGCACCCCGGGGAGCATCGTGGCCATCCGCCCCATGAAGGACGGGGTCATCGCCGACTTCGACGTCACCGAGGAGATGCTGCGCCACTTCATCCTGAAGGTGCACAACCGCAAGACCCTGGTTCGCCCCCGCATCGTCATCTGCGTCCCCTCGGGGATCACCCAGGTGGAGAAGAGGGCCGTCAAGGAAGCGGCCGAGTCGGCCGGCGCCCGGGAGGTCTATCTCATCGAGGAGCCGATGGCGGCCGCCATCGGAGCCGGCCTGCCCATCACCGAGCCCTCGGGGAACATGATCGTCGACATCGGGGGCGGCACCACCGAGGTGGCCGTCATCTCTTTGGCTGGCATCGTCTACGCCAAGAGCGTGCGGGTCGGGGGGGACAAGCTCGACGAGGCCATCGTCCAGTACCTCAAGCGCAAGTACAACCTGCTGATCGGCGAGCGTACCGCCGAGCAGATCAAGATCGAGGTGGGAAGCGCCTTCCCCGACGAGAACGAAGAGATGAACAGCATCGAGGTGAAGGGGCGGGACCTGGTCAGCGGCATCCCCAAGATCCTCAACATCTCCGCCTCGGAAGTCCGCGATGCCCTCGCCGAGCCGGTCAACGCCATCATCGAGGCCGTGCGCATCGCCCTGGAGCGCACCCCCCCCGAGCTGGCCGCCGATATCGTCGACAAGGGGATCGTGCTCGCCGGCGGCGGCGCCATGCTTCGCAACCTCGACCGGCTGCTGCGGGAGGAGACGGGGCTTCCCGTGGTGATCGCCGAAGACCCCCTCTCCTGTGTGGTTCTGGGGTCGGGAAAGGTTCTCGACCATCTCGACCTGCTCAAGAGGGTCACCGTCTCATCCTGACCGGCCGCGGGCCGCTCCAGGGTGGATACAGCCTGATAACAATCGAGCGCAGAGGAGGAGGGCCCCGGCCCTCCTCTTTTGCTCCCCCAGTCCCCTTGGGACCTTGAATGCAGGGATTGCGTACCAAATTCCGGACCGCCGCCCTTGTCTGCGGCCTGCTCCTCTCGACTCTGCTCCTCTACTCGGTCAATCTCCGGGAGCGGGAGAAGACCGGGCTTTTCGAGCGCTCCGTGCTGCGGGTGACGGCGCCCTTCCTCGAGGTGATCGACGGAACGGGCCGGGCCCTTGCCGATGCCTGGACCCACTACCTCTGGCTTGTGGGGACCGCCTCCGAGAACGAGCGGCTTCGGGCGGAAAACAGCCTTCTGCAGGGGGAGCTCGATGCCCTGGAAGAGCTGCGGCTTGCCAACGAGCGGCTGAGGGAGCTGCTCGAGTTCAGGGAGACGGCCGGCGTGGAGGCCATCCCGGCCCGGGTTGTGGCCGAGGATGCCACCAGCTGGTTTCGGACGGTGGTCATCGACAAGGGAACCCGCGATGGGCTCGCCGAGGGGATGGCCGTCGTGGTCCCCGCGGGGGTCGTTGGCCGGGTTCTCAAGGTGTCCGCCGGCGAGGCCCGGGTTCTGCTGATCACCGATGCCTCCTCGGCCGCCGCCGCCCTGGTCCAGAGGACCCGGACCCGTGGGGTCTGCCGGGGGCGGGGGGAGGGGCTCACCCTCGAGTTCGCCCTGCGCCAGGAGGACATCCAGGTCGGCGATCGGATCATCACCTCGGGGATGGGGGGGGTTTTCCCCAAGGGGCTTCTGATCGGTTCGGTGGTCAAGGTGGAGAGGGGAGACTACGGGCTTTTCCAGGCCGTGGAAATCACCCCCGCCGCCGACTTCTCCCGCCTCGAAGAGGTGCTGGTGCTGGTCCGGGAGGCACCATGACACGCCTCGCCATCTACTTTCTCCTCGGCTTTCTCGCCATGCTTCTGCAGACCACGGTGATTCACTGGTGCCTGCCGGCCGGTCTGAAGCCCGACCTGCTGCTGATCCTGGTGATCTACCTCGGCATCAACGAACCGATCAGGCGCGGTTCCGTGCTTGCCTACACCCTCGGTTGTCTCCAGGATGTCTTTGCCGGCAGCTATCTGGGCCTCTACGGCTTCGTTTTTCTGGTGACCTTCCTCGCAGCGGGAGCCGCCGTGCGCTGGTTCAACACCGAGAGCTCACGACTGCTGGTCCTGCTGGTAATGATCGGTACCTTCTTTCAGGGGGGGGTGCTGATGTTCGCCCTGGGGCTCTTCGCCGAACCGGGGGAGGTCTGGCCTCTCATCCTCGGGAGCCTTCTTCCCCAGGCCGCAGCGAGTTCCGCCGCCGCCTTTCTCGTCCTGCGCGGGATGCTCGCCCTTCAGCGGCGTCTCGGCCCGCGGATCCGCCTCCCCGGTCTGGAGCGCCTCGATAGCCGCCATGGATTTTAGATCGGGCTGGTCGGGCGTTCCCGACCTCACCAAGCGCTTCATCGTCCTTTCCCTGGTCGCCGCCGGCATCTTCCTGCTGTTGGTCTTCCGCCTCTGGTACCTTCAGGTGGTCAAGGGGGAGCGCTACCACAACCTCTCCGAGAAAAACCGCATCCGCTATCTCCCCATCGCCGCTCCCCGCGGACCGGTCTACGACCGCGACGGCGCCCTTCTGATCGACAATCGCCCCGGGTTCGGGGTTTCGATCATGCGCCAGGACGTGGAGAACCGGGAGGAGCTCCTCGAGCGGCTGGCCGGGTACCTGGGGGTTCCGGTCTCCGCACTCGAGGAGCGCTGGAAGGCGTCCCGGCGCCTCCCGGGCTACCGTCCCCTCCCCATGGCCGACGATGTCGACCGGGACACCCTCGAGCGGGTGCTGGAGAACGCCGTCGATCTTCCCGGGGTCCTGACCGAGGTGCGCCCCATCCGCTCCTATCCCCACGGCGACATGGCGGCCCACCTTTTCGGCTACATGGGGGAAGTGACGGACCGCGAGCTGGAGAAACTCGAAGCCGAGGGGTACCGCTCGGGGGATTTCACCGGAAAGAGCGGCCTCGAGCAGCAGTTCGAGAGGTTTCTCCGGGGGACCGAGGGGCAGCGCCTGGTCGAGGTGGATGTCAAGGGAAAGGAGCTTCGCCAGCTCAAGACCCAGGAGGCTCTCCCCGGCAACAAGGTCTATCTCACACTGCGCCGTGATCTCCAGTTGGCCGGCGAGAGGGCTTTCGGCGACAAGGCCGGTTCGGTGGTGGCCATCGACGTCCGCACCGGGGAGATCCTCGCCATGGTCAGCCGGCCGACCTTCGAACCCTCCCATTTTGCCAGGGGGATCGCCGGGGAGGAGTGGCTCAGTCTGCTCGACGACCCCCGCCACCCCCTGCAGTACAAGGGGATCAACGGCCAATACCCTCCCGGCTCCACCTTCAAGATCGTCACGGCCCTGGCGGCCCTCAAGGCCGGCGTGGCCTCCCCCTCGACCACCGTGACCTGCACCGGGAGCATCCATCTGGGCAACCGGGAGTTCCGCTGCTGGAAAAATGAGGGGCACGGCCGGGTCGACCTGCGCAAGGCGCTGATGGAGAGCTGCGACGTCTGGTTCTACCTGGTCAGTCTCGACCTTGGAATCGACAGGCTCTCGGAAATGGCCGTCGGCCTGGGCCTGGGGGAGGCGACCGGTTTTCCCTTGGCCGGGGAGAAGAGGGGGCTGATTCCCAACCGGGCCTGGAAGCGCAAGCAGTTCAAGGCTCCCTGGTACGACGGTGAGACGATCATCGCCGCCATCGGCCAGGGGTACGTCCTCACCACCCCCCTGCAACTGGCGGTGATGACGGCGGCGGTGGCCAACGGAGGGACCGTCTATCAGCCCCAGGTGATCCGGCGGATCGAGGACTGGCAGGGCAACCCCCTGCTGGTGCAGGAGCCCAAGGTGCTCCGGCGGACAGAACTCCCCCCGGCGATCCTCAAACCCGTCCTGGCCGGGCTCGAGTCGACGGTGAACGATTCGACGGGCACGGGGCGGGCCTCGCGCCTGGAGAAGGTCAGGGTGGCCGGCAAGACCGGTACCGCGCAGGTGGTGCGGCGAAAATCCAACGAGGAGGAGAAGCTGCAGAAGGAGATCCCCTACCGCTTCAGGGACCATGCCCTTTTCGTCGCCTACGCGCCGGCCGATGCCCCCGAGATCGCCGTGGCGGTCGTGGTCGAGCACGGGGGGCACGGAGGAGCCGCCGCGGCCCCCATCGCCCGGCAGATCTTCGCGAGCTACTTCGGCCTGGAGCCCGCTGTTATACGCACCGACGCGGTCATCACGGGAGACTGATTAGAGCTATGTTCGATCGCCGGCTTGTCACGCATTTCGACTGGGTTCTGCTTCTGACCGTGGCCCTGGCCGCCCTGGCCGGCATCCTCAACCTCTACAGCGCCACCTCGGGGTGGACCACCGGCACCCCCGTCTATCTCAAGCAGCTCTACTGGCTGGGGATCGGCATGACCATCGCCCTGGCCGTCTGCCTCGTCGATTACCGGCACCTGGAATACTTCGCCACCTTCTTTTACGGGGCCACCATTCTCCTTCTGCTCTTCGTCGCCTTCTTCGGCAAGACCTCCATGGGGGCCACCCGGTGGATCGACCTTGGGTTCTTCAACCTGCAGCCGAGCGAGGTCATGAAGGTCGTGCTGATCGTCACCTTCGCGCGCCATTTTACAAGAAAGGGGAATTTCCGCGGCCAGGGCCTGCCCGAGTTGATGACCCCCTTTGCCCTGCTGGGGGTCCCTGTCCTGCTGATCATGGCCCAGCCCGATCTCGGCACGGCCATGCTGCTGCTCTTTATCGGCGGCACCATGATGCTCTTCATCGGCATCCGGCGCCGATCCCTGATCACCCTGGCCGTTCTGGGAGCAGGGGCCGTGGTGGGAGGGTGGTTCCAGTTGCGCGACTACCAGAAGGAGCGCATCCGCACCTTTCTCGACCCCGAGCGGGATCCGCTCGGGTCGGGATACCACATTATCCAGTCGAAAATCGCCGTCGGAAGCGGCGGGTTTTTCGGCAAGGGGTTCATGGCCGGAACCCAGTCCCAGCTCTCCTTTCTGCCCGAACGGCACACCGACTTCGCCTTTTCGGTCTTCGCGGAGGAGTGGGGCTTCTTCGGCTGCATTCTCTTGCTGGCCCTCTACCTCTTCCTGATCATCCGGGGCATCCATATCGCCCGCAGGGCCTCGGACCGCTTCGGAATGTTCCTCGCCGTCGGGGTGGTGGCGATGCTCTTCTGGCACATGGTGGTCAACCTGGGGATGGTCATCGGTCTCCTGCCGGTGGTGGGGGTTCCCTTGCCCCTCTTCTCCTACGGGGGGACCAGCATGGTAACGACCATGATCGGGGTGGGGATATTGCTCAACATCAGCATGCGCCGCTTCATGTTCTGAGGGGCGATGAAAAGCGCCCGTCTGCTGCGTTGCCCTTGCCCTCCTCGCTGCGACGTAGCTTCCGCTACGCCTCACTCCTCGATCTTCGGGCGCCTTGCATCCGGGCATTTTTGATCGCCCCTCAATAGAAGCGGCCCTTGGGGGCCATTCCGGCTCCTGGCTCCTGACTCCTGCCCTTCTGCTATACTTCCCGGGCGCGGCTCTCGCCGCCGGGGAGGTGGACGTGCACGAGGCGAGGTTCTGGGAGAAGGCCGATGAAGGCAAGGTGCGATGCGGGCTCTGCCGCTTCCGCTGCCTGATCGCCTCCGGACAGCGGGGGATCTGCGGGGTGCGGGAGAACCGCGGGGGGGTTCTCTACACCCTGGTCTACGGCCGCAGTGTCGCGGAAAACGTCGACCCCATCGAGAAAAAGCCCCTCTTTCATTACCTGCCCGGGTCCCTCAGCTTTTCCGTGGCCACCGTGGGGTGCAACTTCCGCTGTCTCCACTGCCAGAACCATGAAATCTCCCAGTGGTCCCGCATCCGCCCGGAGATCCCCGGCAGCCCGCTTTCCCCGGCCGAGATCGTCCGGCGCGCCCAGGAGGCCGGCTGTCGGAGCATCGCCTATACCTACACCGAGCCGACGGTCTTCTTCGAGTACGCCTACGACACGGCGGTGCTCGCCCACCAGGCGGGGCTCGGCAACGTCTTCGTCACCAACGGCTACACCACCCCCGAGGCCCTGGAGGCCATCGCCCCCTATCTTGATGCGGTCAACGTCGATCTCAAGGGGTTTTCGGAAAAATTCTACAAAGAGGTGGTCGGTGCCACCCTGCAGGGGGTCCTGGAGACCCTGAAGGTCTACCGGAGGCTGGGGATCTGGCTCGAGGTCACCACCCTGGTCATTCCCGGGCACAACGACTCGGAGGGGGACCTCAGGGGGGTGGCCCGCTTCATTTCCGAGGAGCTCGGACCCGAAACCCCCTGGCATGTCTCGGCCTTCCACCCGACCTACCGGATGCTCGACCGCCCCCCGACGCCCGTCGCCACCCTGCGCCGGGCCCGGGAGATCGGCCTTGCCGCCGGGCTCAAGTTCGTCTACGAAGGGAACGTTCCCGGCGAGGGGGGGGAGAGTACCCCCTGTCCCTCCTGCGGCCGTACGGTGATTGAGCGCAGGGGCTTCCGGCTCGGCGCTCTCCACCTGAGTCACGGCCACTGCGGGTTCTGCCGTTCGCCGGTGGCCGGCCGCTGGGATTAAGAACAGGAGTGGACCACCACCCCCCGAGAGTCTCATCCTTCCCATCCCCCTGAGGAGTTTTCCCCCACATGTTTCGCATCCGCCGCGTCTTCGACGACGTCCTGCAGGTCAACCGCGATTCCCTGGAACAGGCCCGGATCATCCTCCAGGAACAGTTTCCCCTGCTCTCTCCCGAGGATCTCGGCAAGCTCCCTGATCTGCTTGCCAATCCCATGAAGCACCGCTTCAAGTCGATCCTCTACGTGGCCGAAGACCACAGGGGGAGGATCCATGGGTTCGCCCTGCTCTCCCACGATCCGCAACTGCGCTTCGGCTACCTCGACTATATCTCCGCGGCCAAGGGAACCACCGGGCGGGGCATCGGAGGGGCGCTCTACGACAGGGTCCGGGAGGAGGCTCTCTCCCTCGGCGAGATCGGCATCTTCTTCGAATGTCTCCCCGACGACCCGGCCCTCTGCCGGGACCCGGAGACCCTCAAGCAGAATCAGGCCCGGCTCAAGTTCTACGAGAAATACGGGGCCTTCCCCCTGATCGGCACCTCTTATGAAGCCCCCGTCAAGGAAGAGGACGACAACCCCCCCTACCTGGTCTTCGACGACCTGGGGCAGGGAAGCGAGCTGGGGCGGGAGCAGACCCGTGAGATCGTGAGGGCCATCCTGGAGCGCAAGTACGGAGACCTCTGCCCCCGGGACTATGTTCAAATGGTGGTCGATTCCATTCAGGACGATCCGGTGCGCCTTCGTGCGCCACGCTACCTGAAGAAGGGGGCCCCCACCAGCGTGCCGGTGGATGATCGCCACCGTCGCATCGCCCTGGTGATCAACGACCGCCACGCCATCCATCACGTGCGGGAGCGCGGCTATGTCGAGTCTCCGGTGCGCATCCGCTCCATCCTGCGGGAGATCGAGCCGACGGGCCTTTTCCTGGCGGTGCCGCCGGAGGATTTCCCCGAAAAGCACATCCGGGCCGTCCATGCCGCCGACTATCTGGAGTATTTCAAGCGGGTCTGCAAGAGCCTGGAGCCCGGCAAATCGGTCTATCCCTACGTCTTCCCGGTGCGCAACGCGGCCCGTCCCCCCAAGGAGCTGGCCGTGCGGGCCGGCTACTACTGCATCGACACCTTCACCCCCCTCAACCAGAACGCCTATCTGGCCGCCAAGCGCTCCGTCGACTGCGCCCTGACGGCGGCCGATCAGCTGCTGGCGGGCTTCCCTCTCGCCTACGCCCTGGTGCGCCCTCCCGGCCATCATGCCGAGAGCCGCGTCTTCGGGGGGTTCTGCTATTTCAACAACGGAGCCATCGCGGCAAACTACCTCTCCCGATTTGGGAAGGTGGCCATCCTCGATATCGACTACCATCACGGCAACGGGCAGCAGGAGATCTTTTACCGGCGGGGGGACGTGCTCACCGTTTCGGTGCACGGTCACCCGAGTTTCGCCTACCCCTACTTCAGCGGCTTCGAGGATGAGCACGGGGAAGGAGAGGGGGAGGGGGCCAACATCAACTTTCCCCTCCCCGAGCATCTGGAGACCGAGGCCTATCTCAAGACCCTGGAGAAGGCCCTGCGCCGTATCGCGGCCTTCAAGCCGGCCAACCTGGTGGTGAGCCTCGGCCTCGACACCGCCAAGGGGGACCCCACCGGGACCTGGAACCTGACGGCCAAAGATTTTGAGCGGGTGGGGAAGTTGATCGGAACTTTGGGGCTTCAGACCCTGGTGGTGCAGGAGGGAGGGTACAAGAACCGGGGGATCGGCACCAACGCGCGGCATTTCTTCGTGGGGCTCTGGAACGGCCGCCATGGGGCCTCCTGACAGAACTCCGAGGCATGCCCGGGCCATGACCATTGCGAGCCTGCTTCGCAGACTCTTTCACCGACCCGTGGAAAGGCCATCCCCTCCTCCCGACGATGAAGGGGAGGAGCCGGAGATCCCGGAGGTGGTGGAGCTGCCCATCGACGGGGTTCTCGACCTGCACGCCTTCCATCCCAAGGAGCTCTCCTCCCTGCTCCCCGCCTATCTCTCCGAGTGCCGCCGTCTGGGAATCCTGAGGGTGCGGATCATCCACGGCAAGGGGCAGGGCATTCAGCAGCGGCGGGTTCACGAGCTCCTTCGGCGTCTCCCTGGGGTCTCCGGCTTCGCTCTGGCACTGCCGGAGGAAGGGGGCTGGGGAGCCACCATCGCCCTGCTCGTGTCCGGCGGCCCCGATCCGGGACCGCCGGGAGAGTAAAAACTACGGACCTATAACCGAAACAGATGCTTTTAACGCAAGGCGCCAAGAAGCTGGGAAAGACGCAAAGAGGAGAGCGAAACCCTTCTGGAGTCCCTTTGCGACTTGACCCGAATCTTGGCGGCTTTGCGTTGAGGTGACCTTCTTTCGGGCTTTAGAACTGAAAAAACATCCCCGTCAGGGAGGAAGTGGCCATGACCCGTCCGCTGCACAATCCCCGCACCCCCGAGGCTGAGGTCGACAGCATGTTCACCGACCGCTGGTCCCCCCGATCCTTCCGACCCGAACCCCTGACCTCCGAGGAGCTTCAGAGCCTTTTCGAAGCGGCCCGCTGGGCCCCCTCCTGCTACAACGAGCAGCCCTGGCTCTTTCTCTATGCCACCTCCGCCGCCGACCGGGAGCGCTTCGCATCGGCCCTGGTGGAAAAGAACAGGCAATGGGCCTGCGGTGCGCCCCTCCTGCTCTTCGTTCTGGCCCGGAAGAATTTTCCGAAAAACGGCCGGCCCAACCGCCATGGCGCCTTCGACGCGGGGGCGGCCTGGGTTTCCCTGGCGCTGCAGGCCCGCAAGCTGGGGCTTCATGCCCACGCCATGGCAGGCTTCAGCCAGGAGAGGGCCTTCGAAATCCTGCGGGTGGCCCCGGAGGAGTTCGAGATCATGGCGGCGGTGGCCGTCGGGCGAAGGGGTGAGGCGGAACTGCTCCCCTCCGACCTGGCGGCCGCGGAGGCCCCCAACGATCGCAAACCCCTCGCCGAGGTGGCCCGCCCGGGGTGAACCCCCGCCGGAAAAGGGGGGCACAGAGGACCGAAAAACAGGACGGCAGCCGACAGGACCCGGAAAGGGGGATGGCGGCTGCCGTTTTTTTATGGGCGAGGGGTTGGGAGGGGGTTTATTGACCGCAGGAGGGGCGGCGGGAAAAGGTCAGGCGAAAGAGTTCAGGCGGGGTGGCCATGGAGGAGCTCCCGGGCCTTGATGATGTCCTCGGGACTTCCCATCAGCATCAGGGTGTCCCCCCTTTCCAGAAGCAGGTCGGGAGGGGGGGAATAGATGGTGCGATCGTGGCGGATCACGCCGACGACCATGGTGCCCGTATGGGTGCGGAAGGTGAGATCCGCGAGGCTCTGACCCAGGCAGGGGGAGTCGTCGGGAACGGCCTGGAATTCGGTGGTCCCCCCCTCCAGGACCGAGAGGGCGCCGCCCCCCCCGGAGGAAGGAGAGCCCCTCCGGAGCATCTTTCCGTAGTGCTCCTGGCGCAGCGCGGAGAGGACCTGGATGATCTTCCCATCGGCGAGGTTGAAGCGGCGCAGCAGAAAAGCGGAGAGCTGCAGGCTCGCCTCGAATTCGTCGGGGACCACCTCGTCGGCGCCGAGGCCCGTCAGGTAGTCGAGTTCGGCCACGTAGCGGGTGCGGGCCAGGATGTAGACCTCCCTGTTGAGGGAGCGGGCGCTCGAAATGGCCCGGGCCAGGGCCGAAGGGTCGTTGATGGCCAGGACCACCGCCCTCGCCCTGGCGATGCCGAGCTCGGTCAGCACCTCGGGAGAGGTGGCGTCGCCGTAGACGATGAATTCACCGGACTGTCGGCCCCGCTCCACCGATTCGCCGTTGAGCTCGACGAAAATATAGGGGATGGTCATCTGACGGAGGATCTTGCCCACGTTGCGGCCGGAGAGGCCGTAGCCCGCGATGATGACGTGGGAGTCGAGGTTGGCGGTCCTCTCCTGGATCTCCGGACCGATCTCCAGGGGGCGCCGCCCCATCAGTGCGGCCAGGCGGGCAGCCAGGGCCGGTGCCCGGCCGGCCATGAAGGGGGTGGCGATCATGGTCAGAGCGATGACGGCCAGGGTGCTTTGGTAGATCGGCTCGGGGAGGATCTCCAGGGCGAGGGCTTCCTTGAGCAGGACGAAGGAGAACTCTCCGACCTGGAAGAGAAGGATGCCTGCCAGCAGGGCGATGCGCAGGGGGTAGGC